>NZ_CP031089.1 GCF_003339775.1 Spiroplasma phoeniceum P40 | reverse complement strand
TTGGCAAGCAACGGCACAGGAACGCTTGCTGTTAAAGTTGAGATTGTTAAGATACTTAGTAATTTTTTCATTGCATTATTTCCTTTCTGAAATTGATATTGCCATAAAAAATAGGAATAGCACCACCGTACTATTCCCACAAAACAACTTCTAACATATTTCACAATAGTGTCAAAAGTACAAACAAAATACCCCAGTAAAATATGTTAAAATTGTTTGTGGAAACGCTAGTTGCAAGCTAGTGTTTCCACGATAGTAATTTATTTTTCAGATAAATTACTATCACTTTTAATAAAATTTGAGAAGCAGTAAGAGAAAAAGTCGCTTACTACTAATATTTTACCACATCTAATTTATAGGTGTGGTTTTTTTATCTAAATTATTATTTACCGCAGTTTTTATCGCCCGTATTAATTGTAAATCACTCATCATCGACTTTTTGAATGACAAAACTACAATTCAAACACTTTTGTAAATCAACATCGACAATCATTAAATTATGATTTTTAGTGTCTTTATTATCTACTTTTTTTACTTTTATTTTATTTTTTATAAAATCAAATTTTATTAGAATAATCAACATTAATTTGTAACCTATTTATAATTCCCCATAAGTTCTCCTAATTTCAAAATTTTCTAATTCTGCTTTAATTAAAATTTTTAAATTTAAATGATTGTTATTTGAACTTCCTTCAGATGTATTAATTTGTTCTTCTTTTAAATTAACTTCTAAATATAATCTTATATTTGCAGAACCCCATTCATTTTTTAATTGTAAATTTTTTTCTTCACTAATATAATTAGAATTGGAAGAATTATTAACATTAATATTTTTTAATACATATTCATTTGACAACATAAATACATCATAAGACATTATATTAAAACTCATTAGAATACCATTTTATATATAATTTCTTTTAAAATTTATTAGATCAAAGTTATTTATTAATTCTTCTTTAGTGGTAATTCCCAATATATTAGTTAAATCAAAATTCATTAAAAAAACTTGTTTTTCAGAATTTACTTCTAATATATTACTTTCAAATACACCGTTACTTTGATAATATTTAATAATATTATTTTCTTCAATAGTATTAATAAAACCCGGTGTCATTGCCATTAAGGGTGTCATTGCAGTAGTTACTAATACACCTGTTCCTACTAAACTTAATAGTTTTTTTATATATATTATTCCTTTCTTTTATAAAAATAGAAATAATAGACTTATTTTCCTTATTATTTCCATAAATTTATAAAAGAATTGATATGATATTAAAATTTGATACAATAATTTACAAAAACACAAGGAATTTAAGCATTTTATGTTTCTGTGCTATAAAATTTATTTCTAATTTTATACTTTCATCTTAACAATAATATTGTTAATAACAACTCTTATTTGAAAATAAATAAAAATTTATTTATTTATTTTATTTGTTATTGTAAATTTCGTAAGTGTTTAGTTCTTGTCACGCATAGTTATTGATTTGATTTTGAATTCAGTTAGCGAGGGTTTGCGTTGGGGTAATTCAGTGAACTGTATAATTTTGTTTATAATATTCTACTAAACCTTGTAGTTTTTTTCTAAACTGCTCGGGAGTTTTTCATGTTCGCCCAAACTCGACTAATTGAATTGTTCCATCAGTTTTATAAACAATTAAGTCGGGGGAGGCGTTTAAGTTGCCATTTTCCATTTTTAACTCTCGCTCAGTTTGATAGTGTTCAATGTCGGTTTGACTACAAAGTCATTTAATCAGCATATCTTGGTGGGCGAGTTCATAACAATTTATCTTAATTACTTTTTTATGCTCACGACCAAAAAAGGTATTACCTTTATGAGAAAGATAATAAATGTTTTTTCTTGTATGTTGGTCGATTTTATAAAAACCTTTTTTTAAATTTCGTTCTAAAATTCGTTTAGCACTTATAAATGATTTTTGTGTCAACAATGCAGCTTGTTCTATGTTTAAATATCCCCCAACGATTTATCATAATCAATATTTTTTCTTGTCCCCCCATAACATCACCTCCTTATCATCCACCGTTGTCTTACTAACAGGGGGGGGTTTCTTTTTTGCGTTCGCTTTTTTCTTTTTGCCCAAGCCCTTAAAATAAAAAAGGAACAAAGGTGGGTTTTTATGATAAAAAAAAAATCGTGTTTTATCAAACAGCAAAAACGATATGATAAAGACCATATCTTAGTATTTTATATTCGTTGTCTTGCTACGCTGTGGTTTTATGCAAGTTATGTGCTTTGTTGATAGGGGAGAGAAGAACCCGGTAGGGGAGTTAGTCTAAGTTGTCTAATTCCGCTAATAACTGGGTGAGTTCTTCTTTGAATAATTCTGGTGGATCACCCTTGTTTTTTTCGTAAACAGTGTTATAATCATCAACAAGAGAGCAATTCTCTTGTAAGTCATTTTTTAATTTATTAGCAGAATACTTGTTTTTTACGAAAGTTTGGTATTCTGCTTTTAATTTGTCGCTTTCAGCGCAAATTTGTTCGCGGGCTTGTTGGTAAGTTAACCCACTTAAAAATGGGTTAGTTGCTTGTTCTTTTTCGTATTTGCGTTGTGCCACAGTTAAATAATGCAATTCTTTAATTGCAGTGTCTTTAATTGCTTGATAACCTGCCAAGCGATATTTATTATTATCTCGTGTATTATAAATTCAGTAGGTAAAATCCAATCCGTTTATTTCCACAAAGTGATAATTGACTTGTTCTGTTTGTTGCATTTCTTGCATAATAACATGCTCCTTTCTACGGTTTTGAGCGAATTTAAACCCCCTATCAGCGTTGATATTTTCCAAAATGTAGAATCTTTTTTGGTTATTTCAACGCTGATATAAACTGATTTTTTTGTTGTTTTGATATATTAAATAAAAAATAGGTAGAATGAACTTTTTTCATTCTACCTATACACAAGACAACGAATAATGTTATAATTTAACTGACCTACCAGAAAAAGGTGGGGGTTAAAATCAATAACCTAATTAAGTGGCATGCTGAACCACTTAATAGGTGTATAGAAGAATGACGTGCTGGTCATTTTTCTTTTTGTTTATTTAGTTGTTTTTAATTTACCACAAAGGGGGTAAATAATTTAATTTCAACTCCTTTTTTGTAACAAATAAAAAGGGAAATAACAGACCGCTATTTCCACAAACATTATAATAATTGATAAAAATATTCTAATGTAAATAAAATATGTTAATATGTCTATGGAAACACAGTTAGTTCAAAATGGTTGTGTTTCCGTTTTTAATTGTTATAGCATTTAAAGTGCTAACAAATTCATTATATAGCAAATTACAAAATTATACAAATAATCTGTTAAAAAATATAAAAATGTATTATAATATTTTAGATATTTTTATCTTTGGTTTACCATAAATTTTATAAAATAACAAAGGAGAAAAATAAAAATGAAAAAAATATTAAACTTAATGGGAACAATTAGTATAACATTTTCGGGTATTATTCCTTTAATCGGTATGACATCAAATTATGAAAATAAAATTACTGAAAATTTAAAAACTAATTATAATAAAATTCCAATAAAACAAGAAAAATTAGAAGTAAATGTTGATAAAAGGAAAAATAAAATTAAATTTAATAAATATTTTGATTTAAAAGAAATAATTAAAATTACTAATTTAATTTCAATTGTCATTGATCCTTATGATAACTTTTCATCAGAAGAACAAATAAAAGACAGAATAAAACAATTAAATCCAAGGGTAGATATTAGTAAAATCAAAGTTACCGATATAACTCCAACAAGTGCTAAAGTTACTTCAAATGATATAAATATTTATACTGGAAATTTAAAAGTTAAATACAATTGTGTAATTAGATTAAGACCATTTATTAGTAATCAACATTTAGGTGAAATTAAAAATAATGGAACTGATATACCATCAGAAGAACAAATAAAAGACAGAATAAAACAATTAAATCCAAGGGTAGATATTAGTAAAATTAAAGTTACCAATATAACTACAAAAAGTGCAATAGTTGGTTTTAAAAATAACAGAAATATAATAAAATTTGGATTAAAAATAATTAATTTTACAATTTGTTAAACAAAATTATTTTTTAAATGTTACAATCTTGTAAATTAAATAAATATTTATTTAAGTGTTGAATTAGCCCATCTAAACTAGTGGGCTCCACTTGTATTTTTTTAATAAATAACTTGCCACTCGGAAGAGTGGTTTTTAAATAGCATTCACCAGTTTTAAGGGTTTTAAGGTCGTTCGGATGAACTATAAACTCATCCACCGCACGCACCGAACCCATATCAGCAGTGTTGTTTTTAAAATCAAGTTGGCGCGTTATTTTTTCGGTTTCTTGGGTACCAAAAACACTTGCTACATATTCCGCGGTGTTAGGGTCTTTAATGTTATGACAAACAATAGTGCTAACATTTCCAAAAATAGTATCTGTTAAATTCATATTGTTTGTTTTTAAATCATTTATTGTTTGAAATGACAAAAAACATTAATAATTAAAACTACGCGACTTATTTATTAAGTTGACAATAGTTTCATTTGCAAAGACATTAAACTTATCTAAAACAACATTGATTTTCTGATTAACTGGTCTTAAAGTGGTTAATTCCTTTAAATCTTGGATAATGATTTTCCCAACCGAACTAGCGAGTTCAGGGTATTTCAAGGAATTTATACTAAACAAAATCGTTTTATGTTTAGTAATCAATTCAAGTAAACTATTATTTTTGCTAAGCGAATTGTTTAATTGCATATTAGTAATATCAAGTTTACTAATCATACCTGATATTTCTTTTTCTGCAAAATTATTGCTAAGCATATCATAATTTGTACTTTTAACATCAACTAAATTTAATAATTTTTCAATATTAAAGTATTCAATAATATTGTTTAAAGTAATATCAATTTTATTTTTTAACATAACATCTAATAAAATTAATAAATAATGTTTTGTCTTATCTCTATAGTATTGTTCTGAAAAATCAAACAACGACATAATCTTATCTGATAAGACAGCACTATCTTTTGTCGCAAAGGGGTTATATTCCGTTGACCCACCAATTTCTCAAATAAAGGCGTTAGGGTCTAATTGTTTAACTTTATTAATTAAATCAATATCCCCCTTACCATCAATAATAATTGTAGTTTGTTTAAATATTTGAGTTAATTGTTTTACTAAAAACATTAATGTTGTTGTTTTACCGCTTCCCGTTGTTCCAACCAATAAAGTATGTTGAGTTAAATTATTTTTTGGAATACCATACTTATTATTCAGAGCAAGCATTTTTAACTGTAATGTTTTAAATTCTTTATCACTTGCTTTGTTTGATTTTTGTTGTTTTGTTTTAGAACTATCTATATTATCTATTTTATGACTTACATAAAATCACAAGAAAAATAAAAACGCAATACTAATCAATAAAACTCTTTTATTATCATCTGCTAATTTATAAGCAACATTTTTGCAAAGCGTTGTTTTGCCGACCCCACCTTTTTTGTTACAAAAACTAATCATCTTCATTTTCTAATTCCTTCAAGTCTATATTATATCTTTCTGCTAAAATTTTATTCATCAAAGTTGTTAATTACCATTTCTTGCTTTTTGCTTCTTTTCAAAATTCTTTAACCACTTGAAAATTGTATTTCATACGCGACATAAAAGTAGAATTATCTAATTTTTTAAATTCTCTGACATCACTAAAACTTGATTTTTTATTTATTAAATTTTTAGTTATATTTGGTTTTTTATTTATCTATATTTGGTATAATTATTTTGTATAAAAAATTATGATAACATTAAATTTATTTTTATTGCCATTTACCCGCAAAAATAATGTTCAATGCGCCACAGACAACGCAAATAAAACAAGCAATAAAAAACCCTTATTTTATAAGGGTTTTAAGTAGGGGAATATACTAAATTATTGGGTTTAAATTGCTATAAATATTTTATAAAAAATATTAATAAATTTACTTAAAAATAATTATAATTTTATGTTGAAGAAAATAAAATAATAAAAAATAAAGAAGATAAAATAAAAATGAAAAAAATACTAAGTTTAATTGGAGCAGTTAGCTTAACTGCAGCTGGAGCAAGTAGTGTTGTCGCTTGTTTATATGAAAAAAAGAAAGAATATACTGATAAAGAATTACTAAAACTTAAAGAAATAAATAAAATAGATACTGCTAACCAAGAAATTAAAGAAAACTTAGAATGAATATCACCAAAAGAAGAACCATTTAACATTATTGATAATTATAACCATTATTTTTATGTTGTGTGGCGTGGTGATGAGAATTATCTTTGAAGAATTATTAAGTTTAAATATAATAGTTATTCAAAAGTTTTGGATACCGACATTGTTAATAATTCAATTGCTTTAGTATCGAGCGAACAGGAAACATATTTAGTTGTTAAAGATAACAAAACTGATAATTATATACTTATTGAATCGCACTACATAGTGCTTATTATAGAACATATATTAAAGCAGTTTATCGTTGAAATTTATATACAAAAGAACCCGATTTAGTTCTTGATAGTGATGGCGTTGTAAAGGTTCGGGGTGAATATTAACAATTATTATTATATTATCAAGCATACCCCACGAAAATAACGTTCGATGCAGCACAAACAACGCAAATAAAACAAGCAATAAAAAACCATTATTTTATAAGGGTTTTAAAAATGGTATAATATTTGAAAATAAATAAAATTATAAGGAAACAACAATGGAAAATAAAGACAAAATCTCGAACGAAATTTGTTCTGTATATTCATCATTCTTTTCAAGTAATTTATTTAATTTTGCCATATTTTTCTCCTTATAAATTCATTTTTAACAATTCTAAAATTATTTTAGCACTCTAAGGTGTTGATTGACAAATTTTTATTATAGTTTTATAATCTAAATAGGTTGATATAAGCAACCTATAATCAGTTTTATTATATAAATTTTTTATGATAGGAGGGTTATAGAAAAAAATGTCAAACTTAATTAAAGAAATAATTATTACCAAAACTGGTGGAATACATAAATATAATTACAAATAATAAAATTGAATATCAATCTAACTTTTTAAAAAGATTGATTAATTTTATAAATTTAAAAGGAGTAGTTATATATGACAATTAAAAATAATTTAACAAATTATGATAAAAATGTTAATCGTAGATTAAATACTATTGATGATATATTTTCTAATTTCTTTGAAGATTTTAATAAATTAACACATCCAATTTATGAAAATAAATCAGTTTCGCCAAAAATAGATTTTTATGAAACTGATACCAAGTATTGTTTAAATGCAGAATTACCTGGTATATTACAAGAAAATATTGATTTAAAAATCAATAATAACATTTTAACAATACAAACAAAAAAAGCAGAAAAGAAAGAAGAAACAAAAAATAATTATCATATCCAAGAAAGATATTTTGGTTCATTCTATCGTTCAATAGAATTACCAAATAATATTAATGAAAATAAAATTTCTGCTTCGTTTGAAAATGGAGTTTTAAATATTAAAATTCCAAAACAAGAAGAAACAAAAACTAAAAAAATTTTGATTAAAAATCAAAAAGAAAATTAATAAAAAGAGCATATGCTCTTTTTATTTTATTTATTTCATATTTCGTAGGTGTTTAGTTCTTGTCACGCATAGTTATTAATTTGGGTTGCAATTCAGTTAGCGAGGGTTTGCGTTGGGGTAATTCAGTGGACTTGGTAATTGTCTTTATAGTATTTGCGGAGACCATCAAGTTTTTTTCTAAACCGCTCGGGAGTTTTTCGTGTTCGCTCAAACTCGACTAATTGTATTGTTCCATCAGTTTTATAAACAATTAAATTAGGGTAAGCGTTGAGATTGCCGTTTTCCATTTTTAACTCTCGCTCAGTTTGATAATGTTCAATGTCGGTTTGACTACAAAGTCATTTAATCAGCATATCTTGGTGGGCGAGTTCATAACAATTTATCTTAATTACTTTTTTATGCTCACGACCAAAAAAGGTATTACCTTTATGAGAAAGATAATAAATGTTTTTTCTTGTATGTTGGTCGATTTTATAAAAACCTTTTTTTAAATTTCGTTCTAAAATTCGTTTAGCACTTATAAATGATTTTTGTGTCAACAATGCAGCTTGTTCTATGTTTAAATATCCCCCAACGATTTATCATAATCAATATTTTTTCTTGTCCCCCCATAACATCACCTCCTTATCATCCACCGTTGTCTTACTAACAGGGGGGGGTTTCTTTTTTGCGTTCGCTTTTTTCTTTTTGCCCAAGCCCTTAAAATAAAAAAGGAACAAAGGTGGGTTTTTATGATAAAAAAAAAAAAAAATCGTGTTTTATCAAACAGCAAAAACGATATGATAAAGACCATATCTTAGTATTTTATATTCGTTGTCTTGCTACGCTGTGGTTTTATGCAAGTTATGTGCTTTGTTGATAGGGGAGAGAAGAACCCGGTAGGGGAGTTAGTCTAAGTTGTCTAATTCCGCTAATAACTGGGTGAGTTCTTCTTTGAATAATTCTGGTGGATCACCCTTGTTTTTTTCGTAAACAGTGTTATAATCATCAACAAGAGAATTATTTTCTCTATTGTGATTATTGGCGTGTGTAGCAGAATACTTAGTTTTTACAAAAGATAGGTATTCTGCTTTTAATTTGTCGCTTTCAGCGCAAATTTGTTCGCGGGCTTGTTGGTAAGTTAACCCACTTAAAAATGGGTTAGTTGCTTGTTCTTTTTCGTATTTGCGTTGTGCCACAGTTAAATAATGCAATTCTTTAATTGCAGTGTCTTTAATTGTTTGATAACCCGCCAAGCGGTATTTGTTATTATCTCGTGTATTATAAATTCAGTAGGTAAAATACATATCAACCCCAACCAAAAAGTATTTACCAGTTTTATCTAAGAAACACATTTTTTAGGAACACAAATAAATTTGTCATAAATTTTGATTTTATAACTGTCTTGGCGAGTAGGGTGTTGGCGAACACATTTTTTCGGTAAGTAAAAATTTGAGATATGTTTTTTCTCGTCAAGTTGATTAATGACTTTGTATTCCAATCCGTTTATTTCCACAAAGTGATAATTGACTTGTTCTGTTTGTTGCATTTCTTGCATAATAACATGCTCCTTTCTGCGGTTTTGAGCGAATTTAAACCCCCTATCAGCGTTGATATTTTCCAAAATCTTTTTTTATATTCGCGTTGTTTTTCTTTATCTAAATTGTTGTATCAATTCCGTTTTCATTCCTGGCGAACTCTTACCAATTCAAACTTTTTATTGTCTAAAGCTAGTTTGTTGGTAATTAGTTTGTATTCTTTTTGTTTTTCTTTAGTTAAGTTTTCAAATCAACCACTTTTTCAATTTTTCTCTCACTGCTTTAAAGCCAATCGACCAGGGTGGTTTTCAATTTTTCATTGTTTTTCTTTTCGTTGATCTTTTTGAACATCATTTTGATCATAATCAATTTTTGTATCAATATAACTTGCTCGTCACATATCATTATGTCGTTTCTAGCTCCTTTTTTCCATGCTAACCACAATATCTATTGTGGAATTTGGTAATATTTTTCCATAAATAAAAAAATAGGTAGAATGACTTTTTATCACTCTACCTATACACAAAAATTAAATAAATGTTATAATTTAACTGACCTGCCAGAAAAAGGTGGGGGTTAAATCAATAAGCCCTAGTTAAGCGGTCTAGCAAACCGCTTAATAGGTGTATAGAAGAATGGCTGCTGGGTCATTTTTCTTTTATTTTATTTAGTTGTTTTTAATTTACCACAAAGGGGGATTAAATAATTTAATTTCAACTCCTTTTTTGTAAACAAATAAAAGGGAAATAACAGACCGCTATTTCCACAAACATTATAATAATTGATACAACACATTCTAAGTTAAATAAAATATGTTAAAATTGTTTATGGAAACACAGTTAGTTCAAAATTTTTGTGTTTCCGTTTTTAATTGTCCTGGCATTTTTAAATGATAACAAATTCATTATATAGCAAATTATAAAAATATACAAATAATCTGTTAAAAAATATAATAAAACACAATTTTAATAATGTGTTTTTTTTATTTTTCATAATTAATTGTTTTGATTATTTTTTTTGTTTTTTATTCTTGTTGAATTTTAAAGTAACTTCCAACTGTATTAGTTACAACTTTTCAACCTTGATTATTACTATAAGAAGAAAAATGATTATTTAATTCTTGAAAATTATTGTAAATAACTTTAATTAAAATATCAATATCATTATTAGTAATTGATTCATCCCAGCCACTATGATTTTCTTTATGAAAATTAGTAATTATTGATTTTACTTTATTTTTAAATTCTTGATAATTATTTGAATTTTCTTGATAAATTTCTTTAATTTTATTTCATTTACTATTATCAAGACCTAATTTTAATTGATCATGTGCTAAAAATTTATAATATTTTTCAATTTCATTATATTGATTGTGTGATTCATGTTTAATAATTTTTTTATGATCAGAATTTATTCATCACATTATAGAAGTTCCTGCAGTTATTAAACCACCAATTACTAATGATAAACCCAAAGTTTCTGGAGCTAAAGCTAAACTAGTGGTAGCTTCTGCTCCTAAAACTGTTCCTTCAACTGCCGCTGTTTCAATAGCAGTAACAGTTTCAGCAACAGCTAAATTTTCTGTTGTACTTGCTGATAAAAGCGGGGCGAGTTCAGTTCCTTCTGCACTTATAGCACCGCTGGCACCACCACTACCAACAATTATTTTTGTTCCAATAGCACTAATTCCCCCACCAAGTAATGATGTACCTAGTACTTCTAATTTCTTTTTAAATATTGTTTTATTAGTTTTAGATAAATTTTGATAATGTTGATTAATTTCATTTAATTTTATTTGTTTTTGTTCTTTTGATAAATTATTAAATTTATCAAAAATTTTTTGTTTAGTTAATAATGCTTTTATTATTGGTGTTGATTTTATTTTTTCAACATCACTACTACCACCAATCGAGCTTGATGATGTGCCACTCCCAGTTCTTATTAAAACTGATTCAATATTATTAGTTTGACAATTATTATCTTCTAATTTATTTTTAATTAGTTCTTTATCATTTTCATCGGACGTTTTTGAATTCTGAATACTAAAAGTAAGAATATTTTGATATTTAATAAAAGCAAAAAGTCTATTTGTTCTATTTAAACTAATTTGTGCTGAATTTTCTGTTATAGAATTTTCTATAATTGTGAAATAATTAATATTAATATTAGGATTTAGTTCTTTCACTCTTTGCAAAATTGTTTGTGGTCTATTATCTGGTAATTCACCTAAATTAGTATAATTAATTAAAATTGAATTTAATAAATTTAAATTAATATAATTATTAAAAGTTACATTAATACGATCATCTGTATAAAATTCTAGACCTGCTCTTATTAAACCAAGTTGTGCATTATGTTCAGTTGTTTGTTGGTAATCAATAGCAAGAAAATTAAAAATATTTTGATAATGATTGGGCAAATTTGGATTTAATCTACGTAATTCATCTATAATATTCCCAAAACTAACATCATATTCATTTAAACCATGTATTATAATTGAAATATTATTACCTAAATTTGTATTTCTTATTATTGATGAAATTAAAGGTCTATAAACACTAAAATTAATCATAAAACTTATTGAAGCTGGGATTGGATATTTATTTGATTGGATATTTTCTCTTGCATGTATTATTGCACTAGTTCATGTAATATTTTCAATAACCATATTTTCTAAAAAATCTGGTCTTGATAAAATTGGGTGATTAATTTCACGCAATCTTGCAATAATATGTTCTTGATCATTTATTTCAATTTGACCAATATTAACAGTTGTAATAATATTTTGTAAACTTGGTGGAGTTTGTCGTTTGTGGCGTTCATAAGAACTTATAGCAATAATATTTGGAATTGTAGTTCCACTAATTGTTAATACACTTAATAAACTTAGTATTTTTTTCATTTTCATTTATTCCTTCAATTGTTTTAACTTTGTATATTATAATATAAAATTAGAGTTAACCGCTATTTTTTTAATAAATAATTTGCCACTCGGAAGAGTGGTTTTTAAATAGCATTCACCAATTTTAAGGGTTTTAAGGTCGTTCGGATGAACTATAAACTCATCCACCGCACGCACCGAACCCATATCAGCAGTGTTGTTTTTAAAATCAAGTTGGCGCGTTATTTTTTCGGTTTCTTGGGTACCAAAAACACTTGCTACATATTCCGCGGTGTTAGGGTCTTTAATGTTATGACAAACAATAGTGCTAACATTTCCAAAAATAGTATCTGTTAAATTCATATTGTTTGTTTTTAAATCATTTATTGTTTGAAATGACAAGAAACATTGATAATTAAAACTACGCGACTTATTTATTAAGTTGACAATAGTTTCATTTGCAAAGACATTAAACTCATCTAAAACAACATTGATTTTCTGATTAACTGGTTTTAAAGTGGTTAATTCCTTTAAAACTTGGATAATGATTTTCCCTGCCGAACTAGCGAGTTCAGGGTATTTCAAGGAATTTATACTAAACCAAATCGTTTTATGTTTAGTAATCAATTCAAGTAAACTATTATTTTTGCTAAGCGAATTGTTTAATTGCATATTAGTAATATCAAGTTTACTAATCATCCCTGATATTTCTTTTTCTGCAAAATTATTGCTAAGCATATAATAATTTGCACTTTTAACATTAACTAACTTTAATAATTTTTCAATATTAAAGTATTCAATAATATTGTTTAAAGTAATATCAATTTTATTTTTTAACATAACATCTAATAAAATTAATAAATAATGTTTTGTCTTATCTCTATAGTATTGTTCTGAAAAATCAAACAACGACATAATCTTATCTGATAAGAGAGCACTATCTTTTGTCGCAAAGGGTTTATATTCCGTTGACCCACCAATTTCTCAAATAAAGGCGTTAGGGTCTAATTGTTTAACTTTATTAATTAAATCAATATCCCCCTTACCATCAATAATAATTGTAGTTTGTTTAAATATTTGAGTTAATTGTTTTACTAAAAACATTAATGTTGTTGTTTTACCGCTTCCCGTTGTTCCAACCAATAAAGTATGTTGAGTTAAATTATTTTTTGGAATACCATACTTATTATTCATCACCGCCTTTATTATTATTTTGTGTTTCTTTTTCTGCTTCCTCTTTTATAACTTTTTCAACTAATTTATCGTGGCGGCGTTTGTTAATTTTTGGTAAAAAATATTTATCAAAGACAAATCTTTTAAACAACAAATATGCCAGGCCAAGAACCACCAAGACACCAACAACCACAATAATTCAGAATTTACTATCCTTACCTTTATTATTGTTATCGGGTGTTTTGCTGTCTTTTATTTGCAAAGTAAAACTGTCTGCTGAAGCATTATTGTATTTAACAGTAATGTTTACTTTGTCATTTGGTTTAAACTCACTTTGGTTTAACTCAAACGAAACTTTGTTTACATCATAATTGCTGGTATTTAACTTATCAATTTTGATATCACCTGGGATTTGGGTTTTAAACTGTTCTATAACTTGTTCTTTTGTCAATGGTGCTTTTGAAAACAGTTTACCATTGGTTTTAAATCAGTCCGCAACAGAACTCGCAAATTGACTATCACTTGCTAGTTGTTGTCAATTTTTACCCTTTGTTGTTGCTAACTGCGACCCATCAAGTTTTATCCTGTTTGTTGGGTCAATATTGCTTGATTGTGATGTTTTATTTCATTGCTAACATCGCTTTTTGTTCTTTCTAATGTTGTGTTGGCAAGCAACGGCACAGGAACGCTTGCTGTTAAAGTTGAGATTGTTAAGATACTTAGTATTTTTTTCATTGCATTATTTCCTTTCTGAATTCTCTTTTTTGTTAAAAAGAGAATAGTACAACCGCACTATCCCCACAACACAATTTCTAACATATTTCACAATGGTATCACAAAAATACCACCAAGAAATATGTTAAAATTGTTTGTGGAAACGCTAGTTGCAAGCTAGTGTTTCCACGATAGTAATTTATTTGGCGATAAATTACTATCACTTTGTTTAATAAAATTTGAGAAGCAGTAAGGAAGCCAAATCACTTACTAATATTATTTTACCACATCTAATTTATAGGTGTGGTTTTTTTATATTTTTGTTATTTTATTTTTTAACTAGTTCTTTAAATTCTCATTCAATAAGAGTAATTAAATCTTCTCCTTCTCAAATACACAATTTTCTATATGTTTTAGATTTACCATAATATCTATATATTTGATATTTCCCCTTAGGGTCAATTTTAATTTCATAAAATTTATTATCAATTAAATCTCCAACATATTTTTTGTTTATTCATAGTCTATAAATTGATTTAGGTATAATGAAAACATATTCATTTTTTCTTTCAAATTTTAATTTTCTTGTTTTTTTAATATATAAAGTAATTAATTTATTATCATCCATACTTATTTGATTTCTTTGATGAGTTCTTCATAGGCTTGTTTTTGCCGCCAATAATACGGGTTCTCCCAAATACTACTTAATTCATTTTCTGTTTTAATAAATGTATCTGAATGTTTAATATGGTTTAAAATTAAAAAATCAGTATATTTTTTTTCTGCTAATCATTCTAATATATTAGATGTATTTTCATTATCTTTTATATTATTAAAAACTAATTTAATTACTGGCATTTCTCTTTTGTCAATTTTAGTAATATAATTTAAGGTATTTTGTAAATCAACAATACCCTTATAACTACCAAGTCCACTATTTATTGGGATTATTATTAAATCACTAATTAATAAATAATTTAAACTTAGTTCATCTACAGTTGGTGGATAGTCAATCAACACATAATCATAACTATCCAGTGTATCCTTATTAATTTTATATATTAAATCACCAATAAAATATCTTTCTTTTTCTTCATATAAATCTTTTATTAAAAAGATTGATTTTCTGACATTTTCACTAGAAGCAATAATATCTATATTTTTATACTTAGATTTTTGAATTATTTTATCAATGCTTATATCTTCAACCGAGGCAATTATTTTTGCCATTGTTTTATTAATGTCTGTATTATCTTGTTGTAATTCTAATGTTATAGTACCTTGACTATCTAAATCAATTACTAAAACTTTTTTATTTTCCAGAGCAAATTTATAAGCGACATTTTTACAAAGGGTCGTTTTTCCGACCCCACCTTTTTTATTACAAAAACTAATCATCTTCATTGTTGTTGTTTTCCTTTCCATAGCGTTCTTTAAGAATTTCATTCATTAAAGTTGTATATAATCATTTTTTGTTTTGTGCTTCTTTTCTAAATGCTTCCACAAGTTTTTTATCACAATACATATTGGGTATCATATCTGTTGTTTTCCTTTTTCCGCTTCTTTTTAAATTTTCTTTTGAATAAGCAGCAGTATTTTCCACCCGATCTAATATTTTCTTTTTTATACTATTTTTACTTTCAATTGGCATTGTTATCTAACTCCTTTCTTTTTATTATATATTATTTTACAAATTTTACAAGTAAAATTTATTTTACAGATATAAAAACATTATAAAATATGATTTTTAAAAATTATAAAATATGTAAAATTAATTTTACATATTTTATAAAAAATACGGGGATTAATTTAGTACTAAATTAATTTTATTACCATTTACCCACGAAAATAACGTTCGATGCAGCACAGAGGACAATAACAAAACAAACAACAAAAAACCCTTATTTTATAAGGGTTTAAAATGGGAGACTAAGTTAAATTATTAAGTTTAAATTGTTCTAAATGAGAAGGGCAAGAATATTAATCATTTGCTTATCTTTTTGTAGTAAACCGTTAATAATTTCACTAGCATTGCGAGTATTTAGTTCATTTAATTGATACAAAATAAAAAGAGTTTTTATTCTCTTTCATTTTCAATTTCTTCTGAATCTAATACCGAATGGTAGCTAGATAAACTTACTGAATCTTCTGAAACTGGTTTTAATAATTGGTTAAATTCAGTATTAATATCCTTATATTTTTCTGCACGATTTTTTTTATCCAAATCTGCATTAAGATTATTATTTTTAGACACTGGTGTTGGGGTCAATAGTTGCATTTTTTGATTTTTTATTTCATTTTCCATTTTCAATTCTAACATCACTGAATCAAAAGATTTTTTAGTTTCTTCATCAATTCCTTTCGCTTTATAATATTCTGATATTTCTTTGTGAATTTTTTCAGAAATTTTTTGTGATAAATCGTAACTTTCTTTTTTATTAAAACCAAGTATCTCTAAAAAAGAATTAAGACCCTTTTTAATTGATTTATATGTTTTTTTCAATATTTTTTTTATTTTTGATGTAAATTTCATATTATTTATTTTTCTATTAAATTTTAATTATTTAAAATAATTAAAGTAATTTATTTTAAAACTAATTTTAAAATCATATACATATTAAATTTATCATAATTTTATTATTTTTACTAAACTGGTTTCGCGGTGATTTTTTAAATTTTATGTAAATTACTATAAATCAACCGCTCGCCCAAAAATTACTCCTTGTTGTTTCAAATTTCGTAGGTGTTTAGTTCTTGTGTGGGTCAGATGATAACTTGTTATAGTTTGATTTTAAAATCGTCTTTGTCAATTTGCCGTTGAATTCAGTTAGCGAGGGTTTGCGTTGGGGTAATTCAATAGATTTGTCCCCCTTCGCGTAGTCATTTGGTATGTCCGTCTAACTTTTCCTTAAAGCGACTTGGTGATTTTTGTGTTCGCTCAAATTCAACATAAATTTCGCTATCATCCTTTTTGGTGATGATTAAATCAGGGTAAGCGTTGAGGTTATCGTTTTCCATTTTTAACTCCCGCTCAGTTTGATAATGTTCAATGTCAATTTGACTACAAAGTTATTTAATCAGCATATCTTGGTGGGGAAGTTCATAAAAATTAATTTGAATACTTTTTTTATGAACTCGCCCTAAATATGAATTTCCTTTGTGTGTTAAAACATAAATGTTTTTGCGAGTTAATTTATTAGCAGTAATCAGTTTCTTTTTAACTAATACTGCCAAACGATTTTCTGTTGATTTAATATTTTTATTTAGTAACAAAGATATTTGTTCTAAATTTAAGTACCCTCATTTATTTATCATATCCATAATTTTAATTTGCTCTGTCATACAATCCAATTCCTTACCAACCACTCTTGTCATACTGACGGGGCTGGGTTTCGGCTTAATGTTTTTTTCCTCAGTTTAAGCAAGATTTAGTATTACAATTATTTTTATATAAATTGTATATAGTGTTATATCTTAAATTTTAATATATTTATTACTTTTTTGAATAAAATTACTGCTAAATTTATTTTAAAAATATATAAAAATTTATTTAATATTTGTTGTTTTGATATAGTAATGGTATTTATTTTGGTTTTCTATTGGAAGAAAAAAAAGAAAAAAAATCGTGTTTTATAAAACAGCAAAAACGATATGATAAAGACCATATCTTGGTTTTGTTTATTCGTTGTCTTGCTACGCTGTGGTTTTATGCAAGTTCTCTACTTGATTGATAGGGGAGAGAAGAACTCGGTAGGGGAGTTAGTCTAAGTTGTCTAATTCCGCTAATAACTGGGTGAGTTCTTCTTTGAATAATTCTGGTGGATCACCCTTGTTTTTTTCGTAAACAGTGTTATAATCATCAACAAGAGAATTATTTTCTCTATTGTGATTATTGGCGTGTGTAGCAGAATACTTAGTTTTTACAAAAGATAGGTATTCTGCTTTTAATTTGTCGCTTTCAGCGCAAATTTGTTCGCGGGCTTGTTGGTAAGTTAACCCACTTAAAAATGGGTTAGTTGCTTGTTCTTTTTCGTATCTTCGAGCAGACACAGTTAAATAATGCAATTCTTTAATTGCAGTGTCTTTAATTGCTTGATAACCCACTAAACGATATTTGTTATTATCAAGCGTGTTATAAATTCAGTAGGTAAAATACATATCAACCCCAACCAAAAAGTATTTACCAGTTTTATCTAAGAAACACATTTTTTTAGGAACACAAATAAATTTGTCATAAATTTTGATTTTATAACTGTCTTGGCGAGTAGGGTGTTGGCGAACACATTTTTTCGGTAAGTAAAAATTTGAGATATGTTTTTTCTCGTCAAGTTGATTAATGACTTTATAACTTAACCCACTTATCTCAACAAAGTGATAATTGACTTGTTCTGTTTGTTGCATTTCTTGCATAATAACATGCTCCTTTCTGCGGTTTTGAGCGAATTTAAACCCCCTATCAGCGTTTATATTTTCCAAAATGTATATAAAAAAAAAAAAAAAAATATTCTTTCGGTTTGTTTTGGCGTTATTATTGGTTTTAAAACATCTGTTATAAATTGTGTTCTTTTTTAATTTCTTCAACGCCTTTTTTATATTCGCGTTGTTTTTCTTTGTCTAAATTGTTGTATCAATTCCGTTTTCATTCCTGGCGAACTCTTACCAATTCAAACTTTTTATTGTCTAAAGCTAGTTTGTTGGTAATTAGTTTGTATTCTTTTTGTTTTTCTTTGGTTAAGTTTTCAAATCAACCACTTTTTCAATGTTTCTCTCACTGTTTTAAAGCCAATCGACCAGGGTGGTTTTCAATTTTTCATTGTTTTTCTTTTCGTTGATCTTTTTGAACATCATTTTGATCATAATCAATATTTGTGTTCACATAACTTGCTCTACGCATAATAATATGCTCCTTTCTACGGTTTTGAGCGAATTTAAACCCCTTATCAGCGTTGATATTTTCCAAAATGTAGAATCTTTTTTGGTTATTTCAACGCTGATATAAACTGATTTTTTTGTTGTTTTGATATATTAAATAAAAAATAGGTAGAATGAACTTTTTTCATTCTACCTATACACAAGACAACGAATAATGTTATAATTTAACTGACCTACCAGAAAAAGGTGGGGGTTAAAATCAATAACCTAATTAAGTGGTTTGTGAGACCCTTAATAGGTGTATAGAAGAATGACGTGCTGGTCATTTTTCTTTTTGTTTATTTAGTTGTTTTTATTTTATCACAAATGTGCGGATAAAATATTTTTTATCACTCCTTTTTGTGTAACAAATAAAAAGGGAAATAACAGACCGCTATTTCCACAAACATTATAATAATTGATAAACATATTCTACTAAGTTAAGTAAAATATGTTAAAATTGTCAGTGGAAACACAGTTAGTTCAAAATTAGTGTGTTTCCGTTTTTAATTGTCCTAGCATTTTTAAATGCTAACAAATTCATTATATATCAAATTACAAAATTATACAAATAATTTATTTTTAATATATTTAAATACAAGAATTAATTAAAAACTTAACAGATATTACTATAAATATGACACTTTAAACCGTTACCTTTTATTTAAAAGGAATTTATAAATAAGTGTGTAAGTAAATTTTAACATATTTTTTTACTTATTTAAGTGTTGAATTAACCCATCTAAACTAGTGGGCTCCACTTGTATTTTTTTAATGAATAACTTGCCACTCGTTAAATAGCATTCACCAATTTTAAGGGTTTTAAGGTCGTTCGGATGAACTATAAACTCATCCACCGCACGCACCGAACCCATATCAGCAGTGTTGTTTTTAAAATCAAGTTGGCGCGTTATTTTTTCGGTTTCTTGGGTACCAAAAACACTTGCTACATATTCCGCGGTGTTAGGGTCTTTAATGTTATGACAAACAATAGTGCTAACATTTCCAAAAATAGTATCTGTTAAATTCATATTGTTTGTTTTTAAATCATTTATTGTTTGAAATGACAAGAAACATTGATAATTAAAACTACGCGACTTATTTATTAAGTTGACAATAGTTTCATTTGCAAAGACATTAAACTCATCTAAAACAACATTGATTTTCTGATTAACTGGTTTTAAAGTGGTTAATTCCTTTAAATCTTGGATAATGATTTTCCCTGCCGAACTAGCGAGTTCAGGGTATTTCAAGGAATTTATACTAAACCAAATCGTTTTATGTTTAGTAATCAATTCAAGTAAACTATTATTTTTGCTAAGCGAATTGTTTAATTGCATATTAGTAATATCAAGTTTACTAATCATCCCTGATATTTCTTTTTCTGCAAAATTATTGCTAAGCATATCATAATTTGTACTTTTAACATCAACTAAATTTAATAATTTTTCAATATTAAAGTATTCAATAATATTGTTTAAAGTAATATCAATTTTATTTTTTAACATAACATCTAATAAAATTAATAAATAATGTTTTGTCTTATCTCTATAGTATTGTTCTGAAAAATCAAACAACGACATAATCTTATCTGATAAGAGAGCACTATCTTTTGTCGCAAAGGGGTTATATTCCGTTGACCCACCAATTTCTCAAATAAAGGCGTTAGGGTCTAATTGTTTAACTTTATTAATTAAATCAATATCCCCCTTACCATCAATAATAATTGTAGTTTGTTTAAATATTTGAGTTAATTGTTTTACTAAAAACATTAATGTTGTTGTTTTACCGTTTCCCGTTGTTCCAACCAATAAAGTATGTTGAGTTAAATTATTTTTTGGAATACCATACTTATTATTCATCACCGCCTTTATTATTATTTTGTGCTTCTTTTTCTGCTTCTTCTTTTTTAATTTGTTCAACAAGTTTATTGTGGCGACGAGCAATGATTTTCGGATAAATATATTTATCAAAGACAAATCTTTTAAACAACAAATATGCCAGACCAAGACCCGCCAAGACACCAACAACAACCACAATAATTCAGAATTTACTATCCTTACCTTTATTATTGTTATCGGGTGTTTTGCTGTCTTTTATTTGCAAAGTGAAACTGTCTGCTGAGGCATTATTGTATTTAACAATAATGTTTACTTTGTCATTTGGTTTAAACTCACTTTGATTTAATTCAAACGAAATTTTATTTTTCTCATAATTGCTGGTATTTACCCCATCAATTTTGATATCACCTGGGATTTGGGTTTTAAACTGTTCTATAACTTGTTCTTTTGTCAATGGTGCTTTTGAAAACAGTTTACCATTGGTTTTAAATCAGTCCGCAACAGAACTCGCAAATTGACTATCACTTGCTAGTTGTTGTCAATTTTTACTATCTGCAAAAAGATTATTTAATTGACTAGAACTATACCCGCGGATATTGTCGTATCCATTTGCTTTCGCTCAAATTTCAAATTGTTTCCCATTATCCGTGTTTCAATATTCTTTGATATCTTTTTTTTCTTTGTTTATTTGTAAATAAACATTATTTGTATGTCCTAAGTTATCAGATAACTCAACAACATATTTACCCTCTTTTGTGTTTAACTGCGACCCATCAAGTTTTATCCTGTTTGTAGTGTCAATCGTGCTTGAATGTGATGTTTTATTTCATTGCTCATCACAACCATACACAATCCCAGTTATGACACTGCTTGCTGTTGGTTTAACCATTTTGATAGTACTTTCACTACTTACATAGTAAAAAGTGTTAACTGGGTTTGTGATATTACTGTCGTCAATTTGACCAAGATAATCTTTTATTACCGTTGCTTGTGATGATGTTGGTGTTACATCGATTTTTAAATCAACTGTCGTTGCTGAAACAACATTATATTTAATATCAACCGAACCTTGATAACTTTTGCTGTCTGGTTTCGCTGATAAAGTTGCTTGGGTATCTGTTTTGTTAATGATTTCAATTTGTGAAAAATCATCAATGATATTGCCGTTTTTCTGATTAACAGCAGAAAAAATAGTATCATCGTTTTTATCAAAAATATTTCCTAAATCAGTTGCTTTAATTAACTCACTTAAATTTTCTTGCTTACTTGGTGTTGGTGGGTCAATTTTTGCTTGCATAGAAACAATAATTTCACTCGTATATTGTTTACCATCCAAAGTAAACATTACTTGTAAATTATGGTCGCGCGGTGCAATTTCGGGTTTAACATTGATTTTTCATTGTTTACTTGTTTGTGGTTGTTCAACATTATCAAAGATAATTTTATCAATGTTAGGGCTAGCAATATCAATGTTTAACTCCCCATCAACCGCAATTAAGTCGGAGCGAGTCCAAGTTTGCGTTTTGGTGCTATCCACCATAATAAATTTACTTTGTTGTTTTATCCAATTTAAAATTGTTGTCGTAAATTTAACTCAATCATTACCACCAAAGTAAACATTACTGTTATTATCTATTATTATATATGTAGTATCATCTTCTATTCCATCGATTTTAGTTGCGGTTGATTCCCCGTGTTTCAACACAAATAAACCACTATCTGTTCCAAAATAAATGTTGTCTTTACTATCAACGGCAAGCGAATTAACAAAACCATTTATGACATTTATTTTGGTTGGTGTGTCTGAACCAGCAGACAACTTATACGCACCGTCCTTTGTCCCAAAATAAATGTTATTATCTTTGTCAATTACAATTGAATTACAAAAATTATTTATTTCATTTATTTTGGTTGGTGTTGTTTCACCGCGTTTCAACACAAATAAACCACTATCTGTTCCAAAATAAATGTTGTCTTTACTATCAACGGCAAGCGAATTAACAAAACCATTTATGCCATTTATTTTGGTTGGTGTGTCCGAACCAGCAGACAACTTATACGCACCGTCCTTTGCCCCAAAATAAATGTTATTATTTTTGTCAATTACAATTGAATTACAAACATTATTTATTTCATTTATTTTGGTTGGTGTTGTTTCACCGCGTTTCAACACAAATAAACCACTATTTGTACCGAAATAAATGTTATTATTTTTGTCAATTACAATTGAATTACAAACATTATTTATTTCATTTATTTTGGTTGGTGTTGTTTCACCGCGTTTCAACACAAACGCACCAGCAAATGTACCGAAATAAATGTTATTATCTTTGTCAATTGTAATTGACATAACATAACCATAAATACCATTTATTTCTTTTAGTGGTAGATAATCGTTGTTTGAGTTAGATGACAAAGTACTAACATCGCTTTTTGTTCTTTCTAATGTTGTGTTGGCAAGCAACGGCACAGGAACGCTTGCTGTTAAAGTTGAGATTGTTAAGATACTTAGCAATTTTTTCATTGCATTATTTCCTTTCTGAAATTGATATTGCCATAAAAAATAGGAATAGCACCACCGTACTATTCCCACAAAACAATTTCTAACATATTTCACAAGAGTATCAAAAGGACAAACAAAATAACCCAGTAAAATATGTTAAAATTGTCTGTGGAAACGCTAGTTGCAAGCTAGTGTTTCCACGATAGTAATTTATTTGGCGATAAATTACTATCACTTTGTTTAATAAAATTTGAGAAGCAGTAAGAGAAAAAGTCGCTTACTAATATTATTTTACCACATCTAACTTATAGGTGTGGTTTTTTAATAATTTGTTATTTACCGCAGTTTTTATCGCCCGTATTAATTGTAAATCACTAATCATCGACTTTTTGAATAGTAAAACTACAATTCAAGCACTTTTGTCAATCAACACCAACAAGCAATAAATCATGATTGATATTGCCTTAAATTTCTATTTTTTTCATTTTTATTTTATCTACTTTCGTTTTTTGTTTTTCCTTTTGTTCTTTTTCGTATTTGCGTTGTGCCACACATAGAAAAAACGGGCATTACAAGTAATCTTATTTCTTCACAGTGGGGAGCAATACAAATATTTTCATCTATTTTCATAGTTATTTTATCTCCTTGATGAGTTCTTCGTATGCTTGTTTCTTTCGCCAATATGTAGGGTTAGTCCATATTGTGTCTAATTTAACTGTGTTTTTTGAAAAAGTATTTGAGTTTTTAATTTCACATTTTAATAAATATTGATTAAGATTATCATTTTTTAATCATTCCAAAATGGTTTCTGTAACATCATTATTTTTTACATTATTTAGTAAAATATTAATATTTGGTGGTTCTTTATTAATAATTTTAGCAATATGATTTAAAGTATTTTTTAAATCTAATACCCCTTTATAACAACCTCCATCATCAGTTAACGGTGCTATTATTAAATCAGATAACATCAAAAAACTTATTCCTAAATCTTGTATTGTTGGGGGATAATCAATCAACACATAATCATAACAATCCAATATTTCTTCATTAATTTCATAAATTAAATCAGCAAATAAATATTTATCTTTTTCAGTTTTATAAAAAGTATTTATTAAAGTTGTTGTTGAATTTATTTCTTCTCCGCCAACAATAATATCAATATTTTTATATTTTGTTGATTGAATAATTTTATCAACAGTTATTAAATTTGCATTTGTAATTAAAGATATAATATTTTTTTATAATCATAATTATTATTTGAAAAATTGGTTGATAAGGTTGCTTGGGGTCAAGGTCAATTAATAAAACCTTTGCCCCATCAAGGGATAACTTATAAGCAACATTTTTGCAAAGCGTTGTTTTGCCGACCTCACCTTTTTTACTGCAAAACTAATCATCTTCATTATTACTATTCTCCAATCTATCAAAATAATCTTTTAAAATATTATTCATAAGAGTTGTATTCGTTCATTGTTTCTGTTTTGCTAAATTTCTAAATTTTTGTACTAATTCCACATTACATAACATTCTAGGCATAACATTAATTTCATTTTTTTTTTTTTTTTTTAAACTCTTTAACATTTTTAAAACTAGAATTATTTTTATATATCATTATTATTTATTGTTTCTTTTATTAATTTATTTGTTTTATTGGGCATATTGTTTCCTTTTTATACTATTAATACTAAATTTAGTATTAATAGTATTATATAATAAAATTTATTAAAATCAATTATTTATTTTTTTATTGCCAATTTTACCCGCGAAAATAACGTTCGATGCGCCACAGACAACGCAAATAAAACAAGCAATAAAAAAACCTTATAAAATAAGTGTTTTAAAGGAAATATAGTTTATTAAATTTGTTTAGTTATCAACAATAAATAATCTTGTAAAAATTTTTAAAGATTTTGAATTATTTTTTATTTCATTTTCCTAAATTTTCAATAGGGCGACCACTAGTGCAGTAAAACCATTATTACCTAATAAAATTAATTGAATACTTTTAATTCCATTATCCCCAGTAATTTTTTCATTAATTATAAAATAAATTGGGCTCGCGGTGACTTTTTAAATTTTATGTAAATTACTATAAATTTAAAAAAAAACTTTTGCCGTGCTTTTCAAAGTACTTGGTAAAATTCTAAGCGTTAAGCGAAGAATTTTATAAAGGTTCCCAAATTTGTTTGAAAGATTTTCAAAACTTTTTTTAACTTGTAAGTAATTTTATCATAAAAATTATAAAAATCAACCACTCGCCCAGAAATGAAAACGAACAAAAATTACTCTTTACTGTTTCAAATTTCGTAGGTGTGTTTATTTACAAATAAATTTAATTCTCTGATTATTTTTTGTGTTCAATTACTCAATGTTTTATTAGTAGAAACTCAATGAACTTTATTTCCATTATTTAATCAATCTTTATAATTTATGATTTTATTTTTTATTCTGATGGGTGATTTTCTTGTATTATCAAATTCAACATAAATTTTGCTATTATCGCTTTTGTAAATTAACAAATTAGAATATGCTTTTAATTTTCAATTTTCCATTTTTAACTCTCGCTCAGTTTGATAATGTTCAATGTCAATTTTACTACAAAGTCATTTAATCAGCATATCTTGGTGGGGGAGTTCATAACAATTTATCTTAATTGCTTTTTTATGCTCACGACCCAAAAAAGGTATTACCTTTATGAGAAAGATAATAAATGTTTTTTCTTGTATGTTGGTCGATTTTATAAAAACCTTTTTTAAATTTCGTTCTAAAATTCGTTTAGCACTTATAAATGATTTTTGTGTCAACAATGCAGCTTGTTCTATGTTTAAATATCCCCAACGATTTATCATCAGCATTTTTTTCTAACTCACCCATAATATTAACTCCTTACCAACCACCGTTGTCTTACTGAAAGGGTGGGGTTTTTTCTTTTTTGCGTTCGCTTTTTTCTTTTAAGGGCTTGGGCAAAAAGAAAAAAGCGAACAAGGTGGTTTTTTTATTGGAATAAAATAAATAATAAAAGTAGGTAATTTGCCAAACAGCAAAAACGATATGATAAAGACCATATCTTAGTATTATATTCGTTGTCTTGCTACGCTGTGGTTTTATGCAATTTTTGTACTTTGTTGATAGGGGAGAGAAGAACTCGATAGGGGAGTTAATCTAAGTTGTCTAATTCTGCTAATAACTGGGTGAGTTCTTTTTCAGATAATTCTGGTGGATCACCCTTGTTTTTTTCGTAAACAGTGTTATAATCATCAACAAGAGAATTATTTTCTCTGGTAGACAAATTTTCACTGTTAGCAGAATACTTAGTTTTTACAAAAGATAGGTATTCTGCTTTTAATTTGTCGCTTTCAGCGCAAATTTGTTCGCGGGCTTGTTGGTAAGTTAACCCACTTAAAAATGGGTTAGTTGCTTGTTCTTTTTCGTATTTGCGTTGTGCCACAGTTAAATAATGCAATTCTTTAATTGCGGTGTCTTTAATTGTTTGATAACCCGCCAAGCGATATTTGTTATTATCTCGTGTATTATAAATTCAGTAGGTAAAATACATATCAACCCCAACCCAAAAGTATTTACCAGTTTTATCTAAGAAACACATTTTTTTAGGAACACAAATAAATTTGTCATAAATTTTGATTTTATAACTGTCTTGGCGAGTAGGGTGTTGGCGAACACATTTTTTCGGTAAGTAAAAATTTGAGATATGTTTTTTCTCGTCAAGTTGATTAATCACTTTATAACTTAACCCACTTATCTCAACAAAGTGATAATTGACTTGTTCTGTTTGTTGCATTTCTTGCATAATAACATGCTCCTTTCTGCGGTTTTGAGCGAATTTAAACCCCCTATCAGCGTTGATATTTTCCAAAATGTATATAAAAAAAAAAAAAAAAATATTCTTTCGGTTTGTTTTGGCGTTATTATTAGTTTTAAAACATCTGTTATAAATTGTGTTCTTTTTTAATTTCTTCAACGCCTTTTTTATATTCGCGTTGTTTTTCTTTGTCTAAATTGTTGTATCAATTCCGTTTTCATTCCTGGCGAACTCTTACCAATTCAAACTTTTTATTGTCTAAAGCTAGTTTGTTGGTAATTAGTTTGTATTCTTTTTGTTTTTCTTTAGTTAAGTTTTCAAATCAACCACTTTTTCAATGTTTCTCTCACTGTTTTAAAGCCAATCGACCAGGGTGGTTTTCAATTTTTCATTGTTTTTCTTTTCGTTGATCTTTTTGAACATCATTTTGATCATAATCAATTTTTGTATCAATATAACTTGCTCGTCGCATATCATTATGTCCTTTCTAGCTCCTTTTTTCCATGCTAACCACAATATCTATTGTGGAATTTGGTAATATTTTTCCATAAATAAAAAAATAGGTAGAATGACTTTTTATCACTCTACCTATACACAAAAATTAAATAAATGTTATAATTTAACTGACCTACCAGAAAAAGGTGGGGGTTAAATCAATAAGCCCTAGTTAAGCGGTCTAGCAAACCGCTTAATAGGTGTATAGAAGAATGGCTGCTGGGTCATTTTTCTTTTATTTTATTTAGTTGTTTTTATTTTACCACAAGGGGGAATTAAATAATTTATTTTCAACTCCTTTTTTAAAAACAAATAAAAGGGAAATAACAGACCGCTATTTCCACAAACATTATAATAATTGATCATTATAATAATTGATACAACACATTTTAAGTTAAATAAAATATGTTAAAATTGTCTATGGAAACACAGTTGTTGTCAAAATTGTTGTGTTTCCGTTTTTAATTGCCCTATCATTTAAAGTGATAACAAATTTATTATATAGCAAATTTCAAAAAAATAAAAACAACTAAATAAAATAAAATTATTTTATTTTTTGATATATTTTTATATTATTTTTAATAATTTTTTCAATATTAATAATGTCATCTGTTGCTAATAAAAAATTAATAAACTTTTCTTCTCTAAGATATATTAATGCTAGTTCATTGAATTTTTTAATTTGAAAATGGTTAAGTAAATTTTTAGAAAAATCAATATTCAATCATTTTTTTATAGCATTTTGTGTATTATTTTTAATACAACATTTATATGAAAAAGTAATAAAATTTTTGCGTTAAAATACTTAGCTCATCAAAAGCGTTGACAGTTAAATATATATAAAATATAAAATTATAATGTTGTGAAAAATGAAAATATAAAAACCTTTCATATAAGACCTTTTCATCAAAATCACAATAATTAATTTTTAATAGTGTGTTTTTCAATAATAGTTTCATTTAAAATTGGAATTCAATAAATATTTGATTGCTTAGTATTAAAATAAATTTAAATCTATTTCTTGTTCTTTTAAATTGTGAATTGCTTGATTAACTATATTTATATTGAAATGTATAACTATTTCATTGCCTCCTAAGTCTATTTCTTGGTTAAATATTTCATCTTTTACTAAATTGTTATTAAAAATTTTTTATAATTTAAAGAAATCTAAAAATATATGATCATATATTCTTTCTATTCAAAATAACCTTTTATTTCTTTTGCTTGAAAATTTCATTACTGAATTTTGTTCAAGTAATTCATAATAATTTGATCAAAGGTTAGAATATTCATTTAAAATTTTTTCATTTATTTTTTTAATTTCTAAAACATCTTTTTCATTTAAATCTTTACTATTTATAAATATAAATAAACCTTTTTTTGAAGTTAATTTATTTTTTTTAAATTCAACATTTAAATAATTTTCAACGAATTTTGCATCTTTAAAAAGTGATTCGTTTGAAAAATATTGATTTTTAATTAAATTATTATAATTAGATTCAACTTTTTTATCTGATTGAGTCAACTTTTGAAATGAATTTAAAAAAGATGGTATTAACATTACGTTTAACATTGATTCTAATAATGCTTTACTTATTATTTTATTATTTAAAAAATTATTTATTTCATAATTTATAAAAACAACTATTATAAAATTATAAAAAATTATACAGATTCAAAATCATATAGGAATAAATTCTAAACTTCTTTGAGCTCTAAATTTTTGATTATTTAATTTTAATTTGTAATCAAATATAAATATTTTTTTAAAAAATTTATTTTTTGTAGTTCAGTTTGTATAAGTAAATTTTAAAAGTAAATAAAAACTCCCACAAATTATTATATATGAGGTTATGTTTTGCTCTAAACTTGAAAACAAATTTAATATAAATAGTATAGATATTATTAAAAATATTATTTGATCAAAAATAAATCATATAAAAGTTGGAATATCATTTTTGAAATATTTTCTAACTATTTTATTATGTTTTTTAAATAAACTAACATTTTTTTTACTCATGTCATTATTTTCTTTTCTAAAAAATTTAATTGGTTATTCATTATGAACTTATTTTTGTATTTTGCTAAGTTAATATTTAATAAATTTTTTATACAAAATAATATTAACATAAAAATTAATTAATATTCTTGTGAAATATTTAGAGCAATACAAACCTAATAATTTAACATAGTCGCCTAATTAAAAACCTTATAAAATAAGGGTTTTTTTTGTTGTTTGTTTGGATATTGTTGTCTGTGTGTGGTGCATCAAATGATATTTTCACAGGGAAATTATTGGTAATAAAAATTATTTTTTTTTGTGATTAAAGTGTTAACTGTGTTATAAATAGCACAATAAAAAAAGGAAATAAAAAAACATGGCAAAAGATATAAAAAATTATTTACTTAATGAGACTTCTTCTTTATAGTAAAGAATTAAATAAAATGAAGAAAAGAAAAACAATGAAAAATTGAAAACCACCCTGGTCGATTGGCTTTAAAACAGTGAGAGAAACATTGAAAAAGTGGTTGATTTGAAAACTTAACTAAAGAAAAACAAAAAGAATACAAACTAATTACCAACAAACTAGCTTTAGACAATAAAAAGTTTGAATTCGTAAGAGTTCGCCAGGAATGAAAACGGAATTGATACAACAATTTAGATAAAGAAAAACAACGCGAATATAAAAAAAGATTTTGGAAAATATCAACGCTGATAGGGGGTTTAAATTCGCTCAAAACCGTAGAAAGGAGCATATTATTATGCAAGAAGTACAACAAACAGAACAAAAAAATTATCACTTTGTGGAAATAAACGGATTGGACTACAAAGTCATTAATCAACTTGACGAGAAAAAACATATCTAAAATTTTTACTTACCGAAAAAATGTGTTCGCCAACACCCTACTCGCCAAGACAGTTATAAAATCAAAATTTATGACAAATTTATTTGTGTTCCTAAAAAAATGTGTTTCTTAGATAAAACTGGTAAATACTTTTTGGTTGGGGTTGATATGTATTTTACCTACTGAATTTATAACACGCTTGATAATAACAAATATCGTTTAGTGGGTTATCAAGCAATTAAAGACACTGCAATTAAAGAATTGCATTATTTAACTGTGTCTGCTCGAAGATACGAAAAAGAACAAGCAACTAACCCATTTTTAAGTGGGTTAACTTACCAACAAGCCCGCGAACAAATTTGCGCTGAAAGCGACAAATTAAAAGCAGAATACCAAACTTTCGTAAAAAACAAGTATTCTGCTAATAAATTAAAAAATGACTTACAAGAGAATTGCTCTCTTGTTGATGATTATAACACTGTTTACGAAAAAACAAGGGTGATCCACCAGAATTATTCAAAGAAGAACTCACCCAGTTATTAGCGGAATTAGACAACTTATACGCACCAGCAAATGTACCAAAGTAAATGTTATTTTCACTATCAACAACAAGCAAAATTATATTTTCATTTATTCCATTTATTTTGGTTGGTGTGTCTGAACCATCAGACAACTTATACGCACCTTTATTTGTCCCAAAATAAATATTATCTTTACTATCAACTTTAATTGATTGAACTTTATCATTAACTCCGTTAATTTCTTTTATTGGTAAATAATCGTTGTTTACATTTGATGACAAAGTACTAACATCGCTTTTTGTTCTTTCTAATGTTGTGTTGGCAAGCAACGGCACAGGAACGCTTGCTGTTAAAGTTGAGATTGTTAAGATACTTAGTAGTTTTTTCATTTTTCTGTTCCTTTCTGAACAATAAAAATAGGAATAGTACAACCGCACTATTCCCACAAGCAATTTTTTAACATATTTTACTTGTGTATTTTGTTTGTACGATTGTAAAATATGTTAAAATTGTCTGTGGAAACGCTAGTTGCAAGCTAGTGTTTCCACGATAGTAATTTATCTGAACAATAAATTACTATCACTTTTAATAAAATTTGAGAAGCAGTAAGAGAAGAAGTCACTTACTATTATTATTGTACCACATCTAATTTATAGGTGTGGTTTTTTTGATAACTTTGTTATTTACAGCAGTTGTTATCCTCTGTGTTAATCGTAAATCACTCATCATCGATTTTTTGAATCGTAAAACTACAATTCAAACACTTTTGTAAATCAACATCGACAATCATTAAATTATGATTGATAGTGTCTTTATTATCTATTTTTTTCATAATTATTTTATCTACTTTCGTTTTTTGTTTTTCTTTTTTTTCTTTAGTTTCTTCTTTTTTAAGACTTGTTTATTTTTTCTATGATATTCAGCTTCTTCTTCAACAAAAAAATAATTAACCATATCAGTAAAAAATTCATTTTGGAAATCCTCATCAATTTCCAATATATTATCTATTTTACTATCAACTTTCCATCTTGAATAAAAATCATCAAACTTTGTTAAATGTTCTATACAAAAAGGACATCCATTTTTAACAAGCAATTTTATTTCTTCACAGTGAGGAGCAATACAAATATTTTCATCTATTTTCATAGTTATTTGATTTCTTTGATGAGTTCTTCGTATGCTTGTTTCTGTCGCCAATAATGTTGATTAGTCCAAATGATGTTTAATTCATTTTCTGATTTAACATATGATTTTGAATGTTGAATAAATGTTTCTAATAATTTACTATTTAGTTTTTTATCAGAAATTAATTTTAAAATTAAATTTGTATTTTCATCATCTTTTACATTATTGAATATAATTTTTAATGTTGGGATTCCTCTTTTTTCTTTTTTACAAATAAAGGTTAAAGTATTTTCTAAGTCTAAAATTCCCTTATAACTACCAATGCCATCATTAATTGGAATTAAAATTAAATCACTCATTATTAACCAATTAATAGCAAAATCATTTATTGTTGGTGGATAGTCAATCAACACATAATCATAACTATTAAATACATTTTTATTCTTTGTATAAATCATTTCACTAACCATATAATATTCATTTTCTTTAAAAATGCTTTTAATAATTTCATTCATTCTATTTAATTCTTCTGAACCTAAAATAATATCAATGTTTTTATACTTTGTTAATTGAATAATTTGATTAATTTTTACCATTTTTAATGCTGGCACAAAATTAATAAAAGTTTTTTTATTATCAATATTTTTATTACTAAATTGGACTGATAAAGTTGCTTGGGGGTCAAGGTCAATTAATAAAACCTTTGCCCCATCAAGGGATAATTTATAGGCAACATTTTTGCAAAGCGTTGTTTTGCCGACCCCACCTTTTTTATTACAAAAACTAATCATCTTCATTTTGTATATTTTCCTTTCCATAACGTTCTTCTAAAATAATTGTCATTAAAGTTGTATATTTTAGTCTTTTATTTTGTGCTTCTTTTTTAAATGCCTCTACTAAATTAATAGGACATGTCATAGTTGGAATTTTTAACTGGTGTGGTCTTTGTTTATATTCTTTTTTATTAGAATATGAAACTAATTTTTCAACTTGTGAAACACTATCAAAACTAGAGTTATTATTTAATAAAACATTTTTTAATTTTGGCATTTTATTTTCCTTTCTTTAAATACTATTAATATTATTTATTGTATTAATAGTATTATAAATTAGTTAATTTTATATTTTTTTTGCCATTTCCCCACGAAAATAACGTTCGATGCAGCACAAACAACGCAAATAAAACAAGCAATAAAAAACCCTTATTTTATAAGGGTTTTAAGTAGGGGAATATACTTAAATTATTGGGTTTAAATTGCTATAAATATTTTATAATAAAAATCTAACGTTGGCAATATTATCTCTAAGCATTTGATTATTAAACACTAAATAAAAAAATAAAAAGTTATAGGTTACTATTACATTCATAAGATATTTATTCCTAATATGATTATTATATAATTCAATTTCATTATCTTTTAATTGTTGATGTTCTAAAACATCATTTTCGAATTGTTTTGTGGTAAAGTCTTGTGTTATATTAATTGTATCGTTTTTGCAAAGCGTTGTTTTGCCAACGGGCGAAGAAATTAAGAAAATTGTTGCTAAAAAACTTAATAATGTTGTCATATTTATTTTACTCCTTATTAATTTAAAATTTCGTAGGTGTTTATTTCTTGTGGTGCTTGTCATTTGTTGATTTGATTTTGAATTCAGTTAGCGAGGGTTTGCGTTGGGGTAATTCAGTGGACTTGGTAATTGTCTTTATAGTATTTGCGGAGACCATCAAGTTTTTTTCTAAACCGCTCGGGAGTTTTTCGTGTTCGCTCAAACTCGACTAATTGTATTGTTCCATCAGTTTTATAAACAATTAAATTAGGGTAAGCGTTGAGATTGCCGTTTTCCATTTTTAACTCTCGCTCAGTTTGATAATGTTCAATGTCGGTTTGACTAAAAAGTCATTTAATCAGCATATCTTGGTGGGCAAGTTCATAGTAATTAACTTTAATGCTTTTTTTTATGCTCTCACCCTAAATGACTTTGGGCTTTACTAGTTAAAGTATAATAATTTTTCTTTGGTAAAGTGTCAACATTAAGCATTTTGAATTTTACTAATTGTTCTTTTTGCAATTGAATTGTTTTAATATTTTTGTTTAATAACAAAGAGACTTGTTCTAAATTTAAGTATCCTCAACGATTTATCATCAGCAATTTTTTTCTAATTCACCCATAATATTAACTTCTTACCAACCAACGTTGTCTTACTGAAAGTGTGGGTTTTTTTCATTTTTCGGTTCGCTTTTTTCTTTTTGCCCAAGCCTTTAAAAGAAAAAAGCGAACTAGAATGCGGAACACAAACATTAAGTCGAAACCCCGTGCTATCAACAACGTTGGTAGTGCGGGGTTTCGGGTGCTTGGCGCGCTAAAATGCTTTTTGTTCCGCAGTTTAAACAAAAATTAATTAAACTATTAAAAGTTTAGTATTAATTTAATTTAATTATACTAAATATATAAGAATATATAGTATTTTTTTTAAAAAAATACCACTAAATATATTCAAAAAGTATATAAAATTTATTAAATACGTTGTTTTGATATAGTAATGATATTTATTTTGGTTTTCTATTGGAAGAAAAATGATAGTAAAAATAAATGATTTGCCAAACAGCAAAAACGATATGATCACGACCATATCTTGGCTTTGTTTATTCGTTGTCTTGCTACGCTGTGGTTTTATGCAATTTCTGTGCTTTGTTGATAGGGGAGAGAAGAACTCGATAGGGGAGTTAATCTAAGTTGTCTAATTCTGCTAATAACTGGGTGAGTTCTTCTTCGGATAATTTTGGTGGGTCGCCCTTGTTTTTTTCATACAAGGTGTTATAATCATCAACAAGAGAATTATTCTCTTTATTTTTAATTAATGATTTTTTATTAGCAGAATACTTGTTTTTTACGAAAGCTTGGTATTCTGCTTTTAATTTGTCGCTTTCATCACAAATTTGTTCGCGGGCTTGTTGGTAAGTTAACCCACTTAAAAATGGGTTAGTTGCTTGTTCTTTTTCGTATCTTCGAGCAGACACAGTTAAATAATGCAATTCTTTAATTGCAGTGTCTTTAATTGCTTGATAACCCACTAAACGATATTTGTTATTATCTCGTGTATTATAAATTCAGTAGGTAAAATACATATCAACCCCAACCAAAAAGTATTTACCAGTTTTATCTAAGAAACACATTTTTTTAGGAACACAAATAAATTTGTCATAAATTTTGATTTTATAACTGTCTTGGCGAGTAGGGTGTTGGCGAACACATTTTTTCGGTAAGTAAAAATTTGAGATATGTTTTTTCTCGTCAAGTTGATTAATGACTTTGTAGTCCAATCCGTTTATTTCCACAAAGTGATAATTTTTTTGTTCTGTTTGTTGTACTTCTTGCATAATAATATGCTCCTTTCTACGGTTTTGAGCGAATTTAAACCCCTTATCAGCGTTGATATTTTCCAAAATGTAAAAATATATATCCCAAATTTCTTTTTGGTTATTTCAACGCTGATATAAACTGATTTTTTTGTTGTTTTGATATATTAAATAAAAAATAGGTAGAATGACTTTTTATCACTCTACCTATACACAAAAATTAAATAAATGTTATAATTTAACTGACCTACCAGAAAAAGGTGGGGGTTAAATCAATAAGCCCTAGCTAAGTGGTTTGCTTGACCGCTTAATAGGTGTATAGAAGAATGACTGTCCGGTCATTTTTCTTTTATTTTATTTAGTTGTTTTTATTTTACTACAAAGGGGGATTAAATAATTTAATTCCAACTCCTTTTTTAAAAACAAATAAAAGGGAAATAACAGACCGCTATTTCCACAACACATTCTAAGGTAAATAAAATATGTTAAAATTGTCAGCGGAAACACAGTTAGTTCAAAATTTTTGTGTTTCCGTTTTTAATTGTCAATAGCAATCTAGTTGCTAACAATTAAATTGTACAACAGATAAATAAATTTATCAATAAATTTTAAAAAAACAAAAAAACCTTAGTAAAATAAGGTGTTTTTGTTTAAACCTAATTTATAAAGGTGATGTATTTTAAATACATCGTTGTTAATATAACATAATTTAATTGATAATATTAAATTCTCTAACACTATATTCAAGTTCGTCAGTGTTTTTGTTATTTTTGTGAAGATATTTAATTTCAATTGTTTTAGTATCTTTATTAAATACTTTGTTTAAATTATCCGCAGTTTCGTTTCAAGTAACACATTTAATATTTTGTCCGTCATCATTTACATAAAATGAAAACAAATTGCGTTGAATATTATTTTTGTCAGTAATTGTTTTAAACATTGCTTTATCAGCAAAAATAACATCTACCTCTTTTATAAATAATTGATTATTTTGAAAATTTCTGTACATATAAAAAATTCCTTTCATTAATTAAAGTATTTTATAAATAATAATTTTTAAACTAATAAAAGAAATTAATAGCATAATAGATTAAATAAAATAAATACTTTAATTAATTTTAACTCAATTATAAATATTTTAAAATATTTATTTGTTTAAATGTTGAATTAAATAATCTAAACAAGTGGGGTCAACCGCAATTTTTTTAATAAATAACTTACCACTTGGTAGCGTTGTTTTTAAATAGCATTCACCAGTTTTAAGGGTTTTAAGGTCGTTCGGATGAACTATAAACTCATCCACCGCACGCACCGAACCCATATCAGCAGTGTTGTTTTTAAAATCAAGTTGGCGCGTTATTTTTTCGGTTTCTTGGGTACCAAAAACACTTGCTACATATTCCGCGGTGTTAGGGTCTTTAATGTTATGACAAACAATAGTGCTAACATTTCCAAAAATAGTATCTGTTAAATTCATATTGTTTGTTTTTAAATCATTTATTGTTTGAAATGACAAGAAACATTGATAATTAAAACTACGCGACTTATTTATTAAGTTGACAATAGTTTCATTTGCAAAGACATTAAACTCATCTAAAACAACATTGATTTTCTGATTAACTGGTTTTAAAGTGGTTAATTCCTTTAAATCTTGGATAATGATTTTCCCTGCCGAACTAGCGAGTTCAGGGTATTTCAAGGAATTTATACTAAACAAAATCGTTTTATGTTGAATAATTAATTCAAGTAAACTATTACTTAGACCAATTGAATTATTTAACTGCATATTAGTAATATCAAGTTTACTAATCACCCCCGATATTTCTTTTTCTGCAAAATTATTGCTAAGCATATCATAATTTGTACTTTTAACATCAACTAAATTTAATAATTTTTCAATATTAAAGTATTCAATAATATTGTTTAAAGTAATATCAATTTTATTTTTTAACATAACATCTAATAAAATTAATAAATAATGTTTTGTCTTATCTCTATAGTATTGTTCTGAAAAATCAAACAACGACATAATCTTATCTGATAAGAGAGCACTATCTTTTGTCGCAAAGGGGTTATATTCCGTTGACCCGCCAGTTGTTGGTGTTGTTTCAACATTCAAACTATTTGAAAAAAATGTTTGAATATTATTTGATGTTTACGTATTTGGCAAAAACCACAAAACCGCCGCTAATATCGCAATTACAATACAACCAATAATTAACAAGGGTATCATTGCGATTGCCAATATTGTAAATATTTTTTTAAAATAATAAGCAACAAATTGCTCTAACCCTTGTTTTAAAATTGGTTATTTTAATTTTATAACCGTTAAATTATCTTGTTTGTGTTTTCGCAATAACATAATTACACCACCTAACTTGTGATTGGAGCGATAGTATCTTTAAACGCCAAGACAATTACACTTGCAAGAATAACAATTAACAAGCAAATTAAAACTCACATTACTTTTTTAATTGTTTCCTTGCGGTTGCTACTATCAGCGTTAAATTTACCCCCAATCGCATAAACACCAATCATAATAATTGCCGATACAACTGCGATGGCAATTAATATTGGCAGTGCGATACCTAAAATTTTGTTAAGTAAATCATTGACCCCGCTTGTCGCTAAAAAAGTCATCATTATTCTTCACCACCTTTATTATTTTGGGAGTCTTTTTCTGCTTCCTCTTTTCTAACTTTTTCAACTAATTTATCGTGGCGGCGTTTGTTAATTTTTGGTAAAAAATATTTATCAAAGACAAATCTTTTAAACAACAAATATGCCAGGCCAAAAACCACCAAGACACCAGCAACAACCCCAATAATTCACAATTTACTATCCTTACCTTTATTATTGTTATCGGGTGTTTTGCTGTCTTTTATTTGCAAAGTAAAACTGTCTGCTGAAGCATTATTGTATTTAACAGTAATGTTTACTTTGTCATTTGGTTTAAACTCACTTTGGTTTAACTCAAACGAAACTTTGTTTACATCATAATTGCTGGTATTTAACTTATCAATTTTGATATCACCTGGGATTTGGGTTTTAAACTGCTCTATAACTTGCTCTTTTGTCAACGGTTCGGTTGCTGACAGTTTACCATTGATTTTAAATCAATCAGCAACAGCACTCGCAAATTGACTATCACTTGCTAGTTGTTGTCAATTTTTACTATCTGCAAAAAGATTATTTAATTGACTAGCACTATACCCGCGGATATTGTCGTATCCATTTGCTTTCGCTCAAATTTCAAATTGTTTCCCATTATCCGTGTTTCAATATTCTTTGATATCTTTTTTTTCTTTGTTTATTTGTAAATAAACATTATTTGTATGTCCTAAGTTATCAGATAACTCAACAACATATTTACCCTCTTTTGTGTTTAACTGCGACCCATCAAGTTTAATGCCACTTGTAGGGTCAATGTTACTTAATTGTGATGTTTTATTTCATTGCTCATCACAACCATACACAACCCCAGCAATCACACTGCTTGCTGTTTGTTTTATCAATGTAATAATACTTTCACTATTTGCATAATAGAATGTGTTAACTGGGTTTGTGAGATTACTGTCGTCAATTTGTCCTAGATAATCTTTCACCACGATTGCTTGTGATGATGATGTTGGTGTTACATCAATTTTTAAATCAACTGTCGTTGCTGAAACAACATTATATTTAATATCAACCGAACCTTGATAACTTTTGCTGTCTGGTTTCGCCGATAAAGTTGCTTGGGTATCTGTTTTGTTAATGATTTCAATTTGTGAAAAATCATCAATGATATTGCCGTTTTTCTGATTAACAGCAGAAAAAATAGTATCATCGTTTTTATCAAAAATATTTCCTAAATCAGTCGCTTTAATTAACTCACTTAAATTTTCTTGCTTACTTGGTGTTGGTGGGTCTATTTTTGCTTGCATAGAAACAATAATTTCACTCGTATATTGTTTACCATCCAAAGTAAACATTACTTGTAAATTATGGTCGCGCGGTGCAATTTCGGGTTTAACATTGATTTTTCATTGTTTGCTTGTTTGTGGTTGTTCAACATTATCAAAGACAACTTTATCAATGTTGGGGTTGGCAATATCAATGTTTAACTCCCCATCAACAGTAATTAAGTCGGGGCGAGTTCAAGTTTGCGTTTTTCCACTCTCAACCGTAAACTGACTTTGTGTTTTTGTTCATGACAAAGCAGTTTGCAATATATAAGCATAATTTTCTGTTCCAAAATATATATTTTCTTTTGTATCTATTGTTATAGATTGTATGCTATTGCTTATTCCATCTATTTTTGTCGGTGTTGTTGAACCTTGTTTCAACACAAAGGCACCATCATCAGTACCAAAATAAATGTTGTCATTGCTATCAAATTTAATATCTGCAATAGAACGAATAGTTTCTATTCCATTTATTTTGGTTGGTGTTGTTTCACCGCGTTTCAACACAAACGCACCATTTTGATACATACCAAAATAAATATTATCCTTACTATCTATTGTTATAGATTGTATGCTATTGCTTATTCCATTTATTTTTGTCGGTGTTGTTTCACCGCGTTTCAACACAAAGGCACCACCATCAGGAAAAATACTAAAATAAACATTGTTGTTATTATCAACCGCAAGCGAATCTATATAACTATTTATTCCTTTGATTTTTGTTGGTGTGGTTTCACCGTGTTTCAAAACAAAGGCACCACTATCTGTTCCAAAATAAATGTTGTCATTGCTATCAACAACAATAGATTTAACAACATTATTTATGCCATTTATTTTGGTTGGTGTGTCCGAACCAGCAGACAACTTATACGCACCGTTATTTGTTCCAAAGTAAACATTGTCTTTGTTATCAACTGATATTGAATAAACAGAATCATCTATTCCATTTATTTTGGTTGGTGTTGTTTCACCGCGTTTCAACACAAACGCACCATAAATAACAGAAAAATAAACATTGTCTTTTGTATCTATTGTCATTATATAAATATCACCACTAATATTTTTTAATTCTTTTAGTGTTAGATAATCGTTGTTTGAGTTAGATGACAAAGTACTAACATCGCTTTTTGTTCTTTCTAATGTTGTGTTGGCAAGCAACGGCACAGGAACGCTTGCTGTTAAAGTTGAGATTGTTAAGATACTTAGTAATTTTTTCATTGCATTATTTCCTTTCTGAAATTGATATTGCCATAAAAAATAGGAATAGCACCACCGTACTATTCCCACAAAACAACTTCTAACATATTTCACAATAGTGTCAAAAGTACAAACAAAATACCCCAGTAAAATATGTTAAAATTGTTTGTGGAAACGCTAGTTGCAAGCTAGTGTTTCCACGATAGTAATTTATTTTTCAGATAAATTACTATCACTTTTAATAAAATTTGAGAAGCAGTAAGAGAAAAAGTCGCTTACTACTAATATTTTACCACATCTAATTTATAGGTGTGGTTTTTTTATCTAAATTATTATTTACCGCAGTTTTTATCGCCCGTATTAATTGTAAATCACTCATCATCGACTTTTTGAATGACAAAACTACAATTCAAACACTTTTGTAAATCAACATCGACAATCATTAAATTATGATTTTTAGTGTCTTTATTATCTACTTTTTTTACTTTTATTTTATTTTTTATAAAATCAAATTTTATTAGAATAATCAACATTAATTTGTAACCTATTTATAATTCCCCCATAAGTTCTCCTAATTTCAAAATTTTCTAATTCTGCTTTAATTAAAATTTTTAAATTTAAATGATTGTTATTTGAACTTCCTTCAGATGTATTAATTTGTTCTTCTTTTAAATTAACTTCTAAATATAATCTTATATTTGCAGAACCCCATTCATTTTTTAATTGTAAATTTTTTTCTTCACTAATATAATTAGAATTGGAAGAATTATTAACATTAATATTTTTTAATACATATTCATTTGACAACATAAATACATCATAAGACATTATATTAAAACTCATTAGAATACCATTTTATATATAATTTCTTTTAAAATTTATTAGATCAAAGTTATTTATTAATTCTTCTTTAGTGGTAATTCCCAATATATTAGTTAAATCAAAATTCATTAAAAAAACTTGTTTTTCAGAATTTACTTCTAATATATTACTTTCAAATACACCGTTACTTTGATAATATTTAATAATATTATTTTCTTCAATAGTATTAATAAAACCCGGTGTCATTGCCATTAAGGGTGTCATTGCAGTAGTTACTAATACACCTGTTCCTACTAAACTTAATAGTTTTTTTATATATATTATTCCTTTCTTTTATAAAAATAGAAATAATAGACTTATTTTCCTTATTATTTCCATAAATTTATAAAAGAATTGATATGATATTAAAATTTGATACAATAATTTACAAAAACACAAGGAATTTAAGCATTTTATGTTTCTGTGCTATAAAATTTATTTCTAATTTTATACTTTCATCTTAACAATAATATTGTTAATAACAACTCTTATTTGAAAATAAATAAAAATTTATTTATTTATTTTATTTGTTATTGTAAATTTCGTAAGTGTTTAGTTCTTGTCACGCATAGTTATTGATTTGATTTTGAATTCAGTTAGCGAGGGTTTGCGTTGGGGTAATTCAGTGAACTGTATAATTTTGTTTATAATATTCTACTAAACCTTGTAGTTTTTTTCTAAACTGCTCGGGAGTTTTTCATGTTCGCCCAAACTCGACTAATTGAATTGTTCCATCAGTTTTATAAACAATTAAGTCGGGGGAGGCGTTTAAGTTGCCATTTTCCATTTTTAACTCTCGCTCAGTTTGATAGTGTTCAATGTCGGTTTGACTACAAAGTCATTTAATCAGCATATCTTGGTGGGCGAGTTCATAACAATTTATCTTAATTACTTTTTTATGCTCACGACCAAAAAAGGTATTACCTTTATGAGAAAGATAATAAATGTTTTTTCTTGTATGTTGGTCGATTTTATAAAAACCTTTTTTTAAATTTCGTTCTAAAATTCGTTTAGCACTTATAAATGATTTTTGTGTCAACAATGCAGCTTGTTCTATGTTTAAATATCCCCCAACGATTTATCATAATCAATATTTTTTCTTGTCCCCCCATAACATCACCTCCTTATCATCCACCGTTGTCTTACTAACAGGGGGGGGTTTCTTTTTTGCGTTCGCTTTTTTCTTTTTGCCCAAGCCCTTAAAATAAAAAAGGAACAAAGGTGGGTTTTTATGATAAAAAAAAAATCGTGTTTTATCAAACAGCAAAAACGATATGATAAAGACCATATCTTAGTATTTTATATTCGTTGTCTTGCTACGCTGTGGTTTTATGCAAGTTATGTGCTTTGTTGATAGGGGAGAGAAGAACCCGGTAGGGGAGTTAGTCTAAGTTGTCTAATTCCGCTAATAACTGGGTGAGTTCTTCTTTGAATAATTCTGGTGGATCACCCTTGTTTTTTTCGTAAACAGTGTTATAATCATCAACAAGAGAGCAATTCTCTTGTAAGTCATTTTTTAATTTATTAGCAGAATACTTGTTTTTTACGAAAGTTTGGTATTCTGCTTTTAATTTGTCGCTTTCAGCGCAAATTTGTTCGCGGGCTTGTTGGTAAGTTAACCCACTTAAAAATGGGTTAGTTGCTTGTTCTTTTTCGTATTTGCGTTGTGCCACAGTTAAATAATGCAATTCTTTAATTGCAGTGTCTTTAATTGCTTGATAACCTGCCAAGCGATATTTATTATTATCTCGTGTATTATAAATTCAGTAGGTAAAATCCAATCCGTTTATTTCCACAAAGTGATAATTGACTTGTTCTGTTTGTTGCATTTCTTGCATAATAACATGCTCCTTTCTACGGTTTTGAGCGAATTTAAACCCCCTATCAGCGTTGATATTTTCCAAAATGTAGAATCTTTTTTGGTTATTTCAACGCTGATATAAACTGATTTTTTTGTTGTTTTGATATATTAAATAAAAAATAGGTAGAATGAACTTTTTTCATTCTACCTATACACAAGACAACGAATAATGTTATAATTTAACTGACCTACCAGAAAAAGGTGGGGGTTAAAATCAATAACCTAATTAAGTGGCATGCTGAACCACTTAATAGGTGTATAGAAGAATGACGTGCTGGTCATTTTTCTTTTTGTTTATTTAGTTGTTTTTAATTTACCACAAAGGGGGGTAAATAATTTAATTTCAACTCCTTTTTTGTAACAAATAAAAAGGGAAATAACAGACCGCTATTTCCACAAACATTATAATAATTGATAAAAATATTCTAATGTAAATAAAATATGTTAATATGTCTATGGAAACACAGTTAGTTCAAAATGGTTGTGTTTCCGTTTTTAATTGTTATAGCATTTAAAGTGCTAACAAATTCATTATATAGCAAATTACAAAATTATACAAATAATCTGTTAAAAAATATAAAAATGTATTATAATATTTTAGATATTTTTATCTTTGGTTTACCATAAATTTTATAAAATAACAAAGGAGAAAAATAAAAATGAAAAAAATATTAAACTTAATGGGAACAATTAGTATAACATTTTCGGGTATTATTCCTTTAATCGGTATGACATCAAATTATGAAAATAAAATTACTGAAAATTTAAAAACTAATTATAATAAAATTCCAATAAAACAAGAAAAATTAGAAGTAAATGTTGATAAAAGGAAAAATAAAATTAAATTTAATAAATATTTTGATTTAAAAGAAATAATTAAAATTACTAATTTAATTTCAATTGTCATTGATCCTTATGATAACTTTTCATCAGAAGAACAAATAAAAGACAGAATAAAACAATTAAATCCAAGGGTAGATATTAGTAAAATCAAAGTTACCGATATAACTCCAACAAGTGCTAAAGTTACTTCAAATGATATAAATATTTATACTGGAAATTTAAAAGTTAAATACAATTGTGTAATTAGATTAAGACCATTTATTAGTAATCAACATTTAGGTGAAATTAAAAATAATGGAACTGATATACCATCAGAAGAACAAATAAAAGACAGAATAAAACAATTAAATCCAAGGGTAGATATTAGTAAAATTAAAGTTACCAATATAACTACAAAAAGTGCAATAGTTGGTTTTAAAAATAACAGAAATATAATAAAATTTGGATTAAAAATAATTAATTTTACAATTTGTTAAACAAAATTATTTTTTAAATGTTACAATCTTGTAAATTAAATAAATATTTATTTAAGTGTTGAATTAGCCCATCTAAACTAGTGGGCTCCACTTGTATTTTTTTAATAAATAACTTGCCACTCGGAAGAGTGGTTTTTAAATAGCATTCACCAGTTTTAAGGGTTTTAAGGTCGTTCGGATGAACTATAAACTCATCCACCGCACGCACCGAACCCATATCAGCAGTGTTGTTTTTAAAATCAAGTTGGCGCGTTATTTTTTCGGTTTCTTGGGTACCAAAAACACTTGCTACATATTCCGCGGTGTTAGGGTCTTTAATGTTATGACAAACAATAGTGCTAACATTTCCAAAAATAGTATCTGTTAAATTCATATTGTTTGTTTTTAAATCATTTATTGTTTGAAATGACAAAAAACATTAATAATTAAAACTACGCGACTTATTTATTAAGTTGACAATAGTTTCATTTGCAAAGACATTAAACTTATCTAAAACAACATTGATTTTCTGATTAACTGGTCTTAAAGTGGTTAATTCCTTTAAATCTTGGATAATGATTTTCCCAACCGAACTAGCGAGTTCAGGGTATTTCAAGGAATTTATACTAAACAAAATCGTTTTATGTTTAGTAATCAATTCAAGTAAACTATTATTTTTGCTAAGCGAATTGTTTAATTGCATATTAGTAATATCAAGTTTACTAATCATACCTGATATTTCTTTTTCTGCAAAATTATTGCTAAGCATATCATAATTTGTACTTTTAACATCAACTAAATTTAATAATTTTTCAATATTAAAGTATTCAATAATATTGTTTAAAGTAATATCAATTTTATTTTTTAACATAACATCTAATAAAATTAATAAATAATGTTTTGTCTTATCTCTATAGTATTGTTCTGAAAAATCAAACAACGACATAATCTTATCTGATAAGACAGCACTATCTTTTGTCGCAAAGGGGTTATATTCCGTTGACCCACCAATTTCTCAAATAAAGGCGTTAGGGTCTAATTGTTTAACTTTATTAATTAAATCAATATCCCCCTTACCATCAATAATAATTGTAGTTTGTTTAAATATTTGAGTTAATTGTTTTACTAAAAACATTAATGTTGTTGTTTTACCGCTTCCCGTTGTTCCAACCAATAAAGTATGTTGAGTTAAATTATTTTTTGGAATACCATACTTATTATTCAGAGCAAGCATTTTTAACTGTAATGTTTTAAATTCTTTATCACTTGCTTTGTTTGATTTTTGTTGTTTTGTTTTAGAACTATCTATATTATCTATTTTATGACTTACATAAAATCACAAGAAAAATAAAAACGCAATACTAATCAATAAAACTCTTTTATTATCATCTGCTAATTTATAAGCAACATTTTTGCAAAGCGTTGTTTTGCCGACCCCACCTTTTTTGTTACAAAAACTAATCATCTTCATTTTCTAATTCCTTCAAGTCTATATTATATCTTTCTGCTAAAATTTTATTCATCAAAGTTGTTAATTACCATTTCTTGCTTTTTGCTTCTTTTCAAAATTCTTTAACCACTTGAAAATTGTATTTCATACGCGACATAAAAGTAGAATTATCTAATTTTTTAAATTCTCTGACATCACTAAAACTTGATTTTTTATTTATTAAATTTTTAGTTATATTTGGTTTTTTATTTATCTATATTTGGTATAATTATTTTGTATAAAAAATTATGATAACATTAAATTTATTTTTATTGCCATTTACCCGCAAAAATAATGTTCAATGCGCCACAGACAACGCAAATAAAACAAGCAATAAAAAACCCTTATTTTATAAGGGTTTTAAGTAGGGGAATATACTAAATTATTGGGTTTAAATTGCTATAAATATTTTATAAAAAATATTAATAAATTTACTTAAAAATAATTATAATTTTATGTTGAAGAAAATAAAATAATAAAAAATAAAGAAGATAAAATAAAAATGAAAAAAATACTAAGTTTAATTGGAGCAGTTAGCTTAACTGCAGCTGGAGCAAGTAGTGTTGTCGCTTGTTTATATGAAAAAAAGAAAGAATATACTGATAAAGAATTACTAAAACTTAAAGAAATAAATAAAATAGATACTGCTAACCAAGAAATTAAAGAAAACTTAGAATGAATATCACCAAAAGAAGAACCATTTAACATTATTGATAATTATAACCATTATTTTTATGTTGTGTGGCGTGGTGATGAGAATTATCTTTGAAGAATTATTAAGTTTAAATATAATAGTTATTCAAAAGTTTTGGATACCGACATTGTTAATAATTCAATTGCTTTAGTATCGAGCGAACAGGAAACATATTTAGTTGTTAAAGATAACAAAACTGATAATTATATACTTATTGAATCGCACTACATAGTGCTTATTATAGAACATATATTAAAGCAGTTTATCGTTGAAATTTATATACAAAAGAACCCGATTTAGTTCTTGATAGTGATGGCGTTGTAAAGGTTCGGGGTGAATATTAACAATTATTATTATATTATCAAGCATACCCCACGAAAATAACGTTCGATGCAGCACAAACAACGCAAATAAAACAAGCAATAAAAAACCATTATTTTATAAGGGTTTTAAAAATGGTATAATATTTGAAAATAAATAAAATTATAAGGAAACAACAATGGAAAATAAAGACAAAATCTCGAACGAAATTTGTTCTGTATATTCATCATTCTTTTCAAGTAATTTATTTAATTTTGCCATATTTTTCTCCTTATAAATTCATTTTTAACAATTCTAAAATTATTTTAGCACTCTAAGGTGTTGATTGACAAATTTTTATTATAGTTTTATAATCTAAATAGGTTGATATAAGCAACCTATAATCAGTTTTATTATATAAATTTTTTATGATAGGAGGGTTATAGAAAAAAATGTCAAACTTAATTAAAGAAATAATTATTACCAAAACTGGTGGAATACATAAATATAATTACAAATAATAAAATTGAATATCAATCTAACTTTTTAAAAAGATTGATTAATTTTATAAATTTAAAAGGAGTAGTTATATATGACAATTAAAAATAATTTAACAAATTATGATAAAAATGTTAATCGTAGATTAAATACTATTGATGATATATTTTCTAATTTCTTTGAAGATTTTAATAAATTAACACATCCAATTTATGAAAATAAATCAGTTTCGCCAAAAATAGATTTTTATGAAACTGATACCAAGTATTGTTTAAATGCAGAATTACCTGGTATATTACAAGAAAATATTGATTTAAAAATCAATAATAACATTTTAACAATACAAACAAAAAAAGCAGAAAAGAAAGAAGAAACAAAAAATAATTATCATATCCAAGAAAGATATTTTGGTTCATTCTATCGTTCAATAGAATTACCAAATAATATTAATGAAAATAAAATTTCTGCTTCGTTTGAAAATGGAGTTTTAAATATTAAAATTCCAAAACAAGAAGAAACAAAAACTAAAAAAATTTTGATTAAAAATCAAAAAGAAAATTAATAAAAAGAGCATATGCTCTTTTTATTTTATTTATTTCATATTTCGTAGGTGTTTAGTTCTTGTCACGCATAGTTATTAATTTGGGTTGCAATTCAGTTAGCGAGGGTTTGCGTTGGGGTAATTCAGTGGACTTGGTAATTGTCTTTATAGTATTTGCGGAGACCATCAAGTTTTTTTCTAAACCGCTCGGGAGTTTTTCGTGTTCGCTCAAACTCGACTAATTGTATTGTTCCATCAGTTTTATAAACAATTAAATTAGGGTAAGCGTTGAGATTGCCGTTTTCCATTTTTAACTCTCGCTCAGTTTGATAATGTTCAATGTCGGTTTGACTACAAAGTCATTTAATCAGCATATCTTGGTGGGCGAGTTCATAACAATTTATCTTAATTACTTTTTTATGCTCACGACCAAAAAAGGTATTACCTTTATGAGAAAGATAATAAATGTTTTTTCTTGTATGTTGGTCGATTTTATAAAAACCTTTTTTTAAATTTCGTTCTAAAATTCGTTTAGCACTTATAAATGATTTTTGTGTCAACAATGCAGCTTGTTCTATGTTTAAATATCCCCCAACGATTTATCATAATCAATATTTTTTCTTGTCCCCCCATAACATCACCTCCTTATCATCCACCGTTGTCTTACTAACAGGGGGGGTTTCTTTTTTGCGTTCGCTTTTTTCTTTTTGCCCAAGCCCTTAAAATAAAAAAGGAACAAAGGTGGGTTTTTATGATAAAAAAAAAAAAAAATCGTGTTTTATCAAACAGCAAAAACGATATGATAAAGACCATATCTTAGTATTTTATATTCGTTGTCTTGCTACGCTGTGGTTTTATGCAAGTTATGTGCTTTGTTGATAGGGGAGAGAAGAACCCGGTAGGGGAGTTAGTCTAAGTTGTCTAATTCCGCTAATAACTGGGTGAGTTCTTCTTTGAATAATTCTGGTGGATCACCCTTGTTTTTTTCGTAAACAGTGTTATAATCATCAACAAGAGAATTATTTTCTCTATTGTGATTATTGGCGTGTGTAGCAGAATACTTAGTTTTTACAAAAGATAGGTATTCTGCTTTTAATTTGTCGCTTTCAGCGCAAATTTGTTCGCGGGCTTGTTGGTAAGTTAACCCACTTAAAAATGGGTTAGTTGCTTGTTCTTTTTCGTATTTGCGTTGTGCCACAGTTAAATAATGCAATTCTTTAATTGCAGTGTCTTTAATTGTTTGATAACCCGCCAAGCGGTATTTGTTATTATCTCGTGTATTATAAATTCAGTAGGTAAAATACATATCAACCCCAACCAAAAAGTATTTACCAGTTTTATCTAAGAAACACATTTTTTAGGAACACAAATAAATTTGTCATAAATTTTGATTTTATAACTGTCTTGGCGAGTAGGGTGTTGGCGAACACATTTTTTCGGTAAGTAAAAATTTGAGATATGTTTTTTCTCGTCAAGTTGATTAATGACTTTGTATTCCAATCCGTTTATTTCCACAAAGTGATAATTGACTTGTTCTGTTTGTTGCATTTCTTGCATAATAACATGCTCCTTTCTGCGGTTTTGAGCGAATTTAAACCCCCTATCAGCGTTGATATTTTCCAAAATCTTTTTTTATATTCGCGTTGTTTTTCTTTATCTAAATTGTTGTATCAATTCCGTTTTCATTCCTGGCGAACTCTTACCAATTCAAACTTTTTATTGTCTAAAGCTAGTTTGTTGGTAATTAGTTTGTATTCTTTTTGTTTTTCTTTAGTTAAGTTTTCAAATCAACCACTTTTTCAATTTTTCTCTCACTGCTTTAAAGCCAATCGACCAGGGTGGTTTTCAATTTTTCATTGTTTTTCTTTTCGTTGATCTTTTTGAACATCATTTTGATCATAATCAATTTTTGTATCAATATAACTTGCTCGTCACATATCATTATGTCGTTTCTAGCTCCTTTTTTCCATGCTAACCACAATATCTATTGTGGAATTTGGTAATATTTTTCCATAAATAAAAAAATAGGTAGAATGACTTTTTATCACTCTACCTATACACAAAAATTAAATAAATGTTATAATTTAACTGACCTGCCAGAAAAAGGTGGGGGTTAAATCAATAAGCCCTAGTTAAGCGGTCTAGCAAACCGCTTAATAGGTGTATAGAAGAATGGCTGCTGGGTCATTTTTCTTTTATTTTATTTAGTTGTTTTTAATTTACCACAAAGGGGGATTAAATAATTTAATTTCAACTCCTTTTTTGTAAACAAATAAAAGGGAAATAACAGACCGCTATTTCCACAAACATTATAATAATTGATACAACACATTCTAAGTTAAATAAAATATGTTAAAATTGTTTATGGAAACACAGTTAGTTCAAAATTTTTGTGTTTCCGTTTTTAATTGTCCTGGCATTTTTAAATGATAACAAATTCATTATATAGCAAATTATAAAAATATACAAATAATCTGTTAAAAAATATAATAAAACACAATTTTAATAATGTGTTTTTTTTATTTTTCATAATTAATTGTTTTGATTATTTTTTTTGTTTTTTATTCTTGTTGAATTTTAAAGTAACTTCCAACTGTATTAGTTACAACTTTTCAACCTTGATTATTACTATAAGAAGAAAAATGATTATTTAATTCTTGAAAATTATTGTAAATAACTTTAATTAAAATATCAATATCATTATTAGTAATTGATTCATCCCAGCCACTATGATTTTCTTTATGAAAATTAGTAATTATTGATTTTACTTTATTTTTAAATTCTTGATAATTATTTGAATTTTCTTGATAAATTTCTTTAATTTTATTTCATTTACTATTATCAAGACCTAATTTTAATTGATCATGTGCTAAAAATTTATAATATTTTTCAATTTCATTATATTGATTGTGTGATTCATGTTTAATAATTTTTTTATGATCAGAATTTATTCATCACATTATAGAAGTTCCTGCAGTTATTAAACCACCAATTACTAATGATAAACCCAAAGTTTCTGGAGCTAAAGCTAAACTAGTGGTAGCTTCTGCTCCTAAAACTGTTCCTTCAACTGCCGCTGTTTCAATAGCAGTAACAGTTTCAGCAACAGCTAAATTTTCTGTTGTACTTGCTGATAAAAGCGGGGCGAGTTCAGTTCCTTCTGCACTTATAGCACCGCTGGCACCACCACTACCAACAATTATTTTTGTTCCAATAGCACTAATTCCCCCACCAAGTAATGATGTACCTAGTACTTCTAATTTCTTTTTAAATATTGTTTTATTAGTTTTAGATAAATTTTGATAATGTTGATTAATTTCATTTAATTTTATTTGTTTTTGTTCTTTTGATAAATTATTAAATTTATCAAAAATTTTTTGTTTAGTTAATAATGCTTTTATTATTGGTGTTGATTTTATTTTTTCAACATCACTACTACCACCAATCGAGCTTGATGATGTGCCACTCCCAGTTCTTATTAAAACTGATTCAATATTATTAGTTTGACAATTATTATCTTCTAATTTATTTTTAATTAGTTCTTTATCATTTTCATCGGACGTTTTTGAATTCTGAATACTAAAAGTAAGAATATTTTGATATTTAATAAAAGCAAAAAGTCTATTTGTTCTATTTAAACTAATTTGTGCTGAATTTTCTGTTATAGAATTTTCTATAATTGTGAAATAATTAATATTAATATTAGGATTTAGTTCTTTCACTCTTTGCAAAATTGTTTGTGGTCTATTATCTGGTAATTCACCTAAATTAGTATAATTAATTAAAATTGAATTTAATAAATTTAAATTAATATAATTATTAAAAGTTACATTAATACGATCATCTGTATAAAATTCTAGACCTGCTCTTATTAAACCAAGTTGTGCATTATGTTCAGTTGTTTGTTGGTAATCAATAGCAAGAAAATTAAAAATATTTTGATAATGATTGGGCAAATTTGGATTTAATCTACGTAATTCATCTATAATATTCCCAAAACTAACATCATATTCATTTAAACCATGTATTATAATTGAAATATTATTACCTAAATTTGTATTTCTTATTATTGATGAAATTAAAGGTCTATAAACACTAAAATTAATCATAAAACTTATTGAAGCTGGGATTGGATATTTATTTGATTGGATATTTTCTCTTGCATGTATTATTGCACTAGTTCATGTAATATTTTCAATAACCATATTTTCTAAAAAATCTGGTCTTGATAAAATTGGGTGATTAATTTCACGCAATCTTGCAATAATATGTTCTTGATCATTTATTTCAATTTGACCAATATTAACAGTTGTAATAATATTTTGTAAACTTGGTGGAGTTTGTCGTTTGTGGCGTTCATAAGAACTTATAGCAATAATATTTGGAATTGTAGTTCCACTAATTGTTAATACACTTAATAAACTTAGTATTTTTTTCATTTTCATTTATTCCTTCAATTGTTTTAACTTTGTATATTATAATATAAAATTAGAGTTAACCGCTATTTTTTTTAATAAATAATTTGCCACTCGGAAGAGTGGTTTTTAAATAGCATTCACCAATTTTAAGGGTTTTAAGGTCGTTCGGATGAACTATAAACTCATCCACCGCACGCACCGAACCCATATCAGCAGTGTTGTTTTTAAAATCAAGTTGGCGCGTTATTTTTTCGGTTTCTTGGGTACCAAAAACACTTGCTACATATTCCGCGGTGTTAGGGTCTTTAATGTTATGACAAACAATAGTGCTAACATTTCCAAAAATAGTATCTGTTAAATTCATATTGTTTGTTTTTAAATCATTTATTGTTTGAAATGACAAGAAACATTGATAATTAAAACTACGCGACTTATTTATTAAGTTGACAATAGTTTCATTTGCAAAGACATTAAACTCATCTAAAACAACATTGATTTTCTGATTAACTGGTTTTAAAGTGGTTAATTCCTTTAAAACTTGGATAATGATTTTCCCTGCCGAACTAGCGAGTTCAGGGTATTTCAAGGAATTTATACTAAACCAAATCGTTTTATGTTTAGTAATCAATTCAAGTAAACTATTATTTTTGCTAAGCGAATTGTTTAATTGCATATTAGTAATATCAAGTTTACTAATCATCCCTGATATTTCTTTTTCTGCAAAATTATTGCTAAGCATATAATAATTTGCACTTTTAACATTAACTAACTTTAATAATTTTTCAATATTAAAGTATTCAATAATATTGTTTAAAGTAATATCAATTTTATTTTTTAACATAACATCTAATAAAATTAATAAATAATGTTTTGTCTTATCTCTATAGTATTGTTCTGAAAAATCAAACAACGACATAATCTTATCTGATAAGAGAGCACTATCTTTTGTCGCAAAGGGTTTATATTCCGTTGACCCACCAATTTCTCAAATAAAGGCGTTAGGGTCTAATTGTTTAACTTTATTAATTAAATCAATATCCCCCTTACCATCAATAATAATTGTAG
>NZ_CP031090.1 GCF_003339775.1 Spiroplasma phoeniceum P40 | reverse complement strand
ACCATATTAATACCTAATAATTATATCTTAAATTTTAATATATTTAGTATTTTATTCAAAAAATACTAATAAATTTATTTAAAAAATATATAAAATTTATTAAATATTTTGTTTTGATATAGTAATGGTATTTATTTTGGTTTTCTATTGGAATAAAAAAGTAAGAAAAAAGGAGTTGATTTGCCAAACAGCAAAAACGATATGATCACGACCATATCTTGGTTTTGTTTATTCGTTGTCTTGCTACATCTTTGGTTTTATGCAAGTTCTCTGCTTTGTTGATAGGGGGTTAAGAACCGGTAGGGGAATTAGTTTAAGTTGTCTAATTCCCCTAATAACTGGGTGAGTTCTTCTTCGGATAATTTTGGTGGGTCGCCCTTGTTTTTTTCATACAAGGTGTTATAATCATCAACAAGAGAATTATTCTCTTTATTTTTAATTAATGATTTTTTATTAGCAGAATACTTAGTTTTTACGAAAGATTGGTATTCTGCTTTTAATTTGTCGCTTTCATCACAAATTTGTTCGCGTGCTTGTTGGTAAGTTAACCACTTAAAAATGGGTTTGTTGCTTGTTCTTTTTCGTATCTTCGAGCAGACACAGTTAAATAATGCAATTCTTTAATTGCAGTGTCTTTAATTGCTTGATAACCGCCAAGCGATATTTATTATTATCACGCGTATTATAAATTCAGTAGTTAAAAAACATATCAAGACCAACCAAAAAGTATTTACCGGTTTTGTCAATAAAACACATTTTTTTAGGAACACAAATAAATTTGTCATAAATTTTGACTTTATAACTATCTTTGCGGGTAGGGTGTTGCCGAACTATTTTTTTCGGTAAGTAAAAATTAGAGATATGTTTATTTTCATCAAGTTGATTAATAACTTTATGATTAAACCCATTTATCTCAACAAAGTGATAATTGAGTTGTTCTGTTTGTTGTAATTGTTGCATAATAATATTGCTCCTTTCTGCCGTTTTGAGCGAATTTAAACTCTTTATTGGCGTTGATATTTTCCAAAATGTAGAATAATATTCTTTTTGGTTATTTCAACGCTGATATAAACTGAATTTTGTGTTGTTTTGATATATTAAATAAAAAATAGGTAGAATGAACTTTTTTTCATTCTACCTATACACAAAAATTAAATAAATGTTATAATTTAACTGACCTACCAAAAGGTGGGGTTAAATCAATAACCTAATTAAGTGGTTTGCTTGACCGCTTAATAGGTGTATAGAAGAATGACTGATGGGTCATTTTTCTTTTTGTTTATTTAGTTGTTTTTATTTTACCACAAAGGGGGATTAAATAATTTAATTTCAACTCCTTTTTGTGTAACAAATAAAAAGGGAAATAACAGACCGCTATTTCCACAAACATTATAATAATTGATAAACATATTCTAAGGTAAATAAAATATGTTAAGATGTTTATGGAAACACAGTGTTGTTCAAAAATCGTTGTGTTTCCGTTTTTAATTGTCCTAGCAATTTAATTGCTAACATTTACATTGTACAACAGATAAATAAATTTATCAATAAATTTTAAAAAAAACAAAAAACCTTAGTAAAATAAGGTGTTTTTGTTTAAACCTAATTTATAAAGGTGATGTATTTTAAATACATCGTTGTTAATATAACATAATTTAATTGATAATATTAAATTCTCTAACACTATATTCAAGTTCGTCAGTGTTTTTGTTATTTTTGTGAAGATATTTAATTTCAATTGTTTTAGTATCTTTATTAAATACTTTGTTTAAATTATCCGCAGTTTCGTTTCAAGTAACACATTTAATATTTTGTCCGTCATCATTTACATAAAATGAAAACAAATTGCGTTGAATATTATTTTTGTCAGTAATTGTTTTAAACATTGCTTTATCAGCAAAAATAACATCTACCTCTTTTATAAATAATTGATTATTTTGAAAATTTCTGTACATATAAAAAATTCCTTTCATTAATTAAAGTATTTTATAAATAATAATTTTTAAACTAATAAAAGAAATTAATAGCATAATAGATTAAATAAAATAAATACTTTAATTAATTTTAACTCAATTATAAATATTTTAAAATATTTATTTGTTTAAATGTTGAATTAAATAATCTAAACAAGTGGGGTCAACCGCAATTTTTTTAATAAATAACTTACCACTTGGTAGCGTTGTTTTAAATAGCATTCTCCGATTTTAATAGTTTTCAGGTCGTTCGGGTGAACAATAAACTCATCCACCGCACGCACCGAACCCATATCAGCGGTGTTATTTTTAAAATCAAGTTGGCGAGTTAGTTTTTCGGTTTCTTGAGTACCAAAGACACTCGCTACATATTCCGCCGTGTTCGGGTCTTTAATGTTATGACAAACAATAGTGCTAACATTTCCGAAGATAGTGTCTGTTAAATTCATATTGTTTGTTTTTAAATCATTTATTGTTTGAAATGACAAGAAACATTGATAATTAAAACTACGCGACTTATTTATCAAATTGACAATAGTTTCACTTGCAAAGACATTAAACTCATCTAAAACAATGTTAATTTTTTGATTAACTGGTTTTAGGGTAGTTAATTCTTTTAAGTCTTGGATTATGATTTTACCAACCGCACCCGCCAACTCGGGGTATTTCAAAGAATTTATACTAAACAAAATCGTTTTATGTTTTGTGATCAATTCAAGTAAACTATTATTTTTGCCAAGCGAATTATTTAATTGCATAGAACAAATATCTAATTTACTATACATACCAACAATTTCTTTTTCTTCAAAATTACTAAGTTTAATCTGGTTAGGTTCTACTATGCCGCCAATCAATACTCTTAAATTCCCAAGTTGGAAATAATCTGTAATGGTTTTTAGCGTTATAGGAATTTTCTTTTTTATTAAAACATCTAATAAAATTAATAAATAATGTTTTGCCTTATCACGATAAAAAGGTTCTGAAAAATCAAACAACGACATTATCTTATCCGATAACACAACACTATCTTTTGTCGCAAAGGGGTTGTATTCAGTTGACCCACCAATTTCTCAAATAAAGGCGTTAGGGTCTTGTTGTTTAACTTTATCAATTAAATCAATATCCCCCTTTCCATCAATAATAATTGTGGTCTGTTTAAATATTTGAGTTAATTGTTTTACCAAAAACATTAATGTTGTTGTTTTACCACTCCCCGTTGTCCCAACCAATAAAGTATGTTGAGTTAAATTAGTTTTGGGAATACCATACTTATTATTAAGAGCAAGCATTTTTAACTGTAATGTTTTAAATTCTTTATCACTTGCTTTGTTTGATTTTTGTTGTTTTGTTTTAGGACTATCCATATTATCTATTTTATGACTTACATAAAATCAAAAGAAAAATAAAAACGCAATAATAAACAAAATAATTGAAATTAACCAACTATATTTATCAGCATAAGCAATATGAAAATTTTTAAAATCTAGTGTATGGTATTTTAAAAACATAATAATAATTGCCGAAGCACAATTTATCAAACATACAAGCATAAACGGTATTACTAAAATAAAAATAAACCAATAAATAATTTTATTGCTAATATTTTTATCTCGCCAATTAATAATTTTTTTTCACATTTTAAACACCTACCTTTCTATAAAAAAATGTCGTTTGTGCTGCATTGAAAGTTATTTTAACGAATAACATATTAACTCAATGCAATATAAACGATTTTATTTATTTAATGCTTCTTGGTTGATTTTAATTGCTTCAAGCATTTTGTTTCATTCACATTGATAAAGATTTATTAAGTACTGTCCTTGTCAAATTTCACTTTTGACATGTATTTTAGCGTCATTATCATATAATCAGATAATATATTCATCTGTGCTTTTGATACCAACCGCAAGTGATTTACCCCTCCGCGAACCGTGAATGCATTTTTTACTAATTCACACCGACAAACCTTTATGTTTGGGAATAGAAAATAAAACTGCTTTCTCGGTTTCGCGTTTTAGTTTTCTGCGTGCGAAAATGTTAACTGTTACTCAATCGGTTTGCTTTGGTTCCATAATTTATGTTTCCTTTCCTAGGTTATTAATGTCTTCTTGGGTACCGATTGCTTTGATTTCTTCGCTTGTGGCGATAACTTGCAAAATATAGCGTTTATCATTGATACTAAATAAGCAAAGTCCCTTTTTAGGTGTTAAAATAACATTTTTCTCATACGCATTTATCATATTGTTATCAGTCAATAATTCAGTATAATTTTGCAAACCGATTGAATTTAAGTGATGAATAAATTGATAAGTACACTGTTCAATTATTCCCCGTGCTTGGCGTTTAACATTTTCGCCGTGCTGGGTAAAGTCACCGATACTTTGCGTTAAAATATATAAAATTCCGTTAAATTTACGACAAGTTTTCGATAAAGTAAATAAATAATTAAGGGCAAGCAAATTATCTTCGTTAATTAATAAGTGTGCTTCATCCACCGCAATACAAATTCAACTCTGTTGCTCAAGTGGTAAGTTTAAATTATCTTCCTTATTTTTTTTCATAACACGGTCAAGCAACGCTAACAACAAATACATTTGGGCGTTAGCAATTGTTTTTGATTTTGCCATATTGTAAATATCAAAAACAATCAAGTCGCTTTTAATTTCTAAGGTACTAACACCATTAAATAGGGTGCCGTCTGCTCCCTTGGTTAGTTTTCACAACATTTTTTCTAACAAAGTATCTTGTTCTTTTTGATATACCAAGTTATATAAATCAGTTAAAATTGGATAATCTTTTCGAGATAATTTTTTTAAATTTGTATCAGCAGTAATTTTAAAGTTTTTATATAATTGAATAATATATTCTTGTAATTTAGCAAGGTCTATATTTGTTAAATCACTATACAAATTTTTAAACCATTGTTCTAGTAATGAAATGTGTTCGGAAAAATTATCAGTAAAGATTTCTAAGGGGTTAATTTTTGCTTTTGGGTTATTACCAAATTCAATAATTTCTCCACCGTGGTAATTGGCAAAACTACCATATTCGCGTTGTGGGTCAATAATATAAATTTTTGTGTTATTACAATATAATCAATTTAATTGCTTTTTAACATTAAAAGTTTTTCCAAATCCCATCTGACCAACAATAAAAGCGTTATGACTTGCTCTTACTGATGACTTGGTTTTTATATCAAAGATAATGGGTTGTATTTGTTCATTTTCACCCATTATTAACCCGCGAGGGTCATTTAATGGTTTACTTGGAAACGGTCAAGCACTCGCAAGAGTAATCGTTGCCATTTCTTGCTCGATGTTTTTTAATTTATCATTATTGTTAAATAACAAAAATTTATATGTTGTAAATTGGCGAAATGTCAAATCATTAATAGTAAAACGATTTCTTATCATTTCATTTTTTAAATTTGAAACAACTTGGTCTAAACCAGTTTTACTATCAGCAAAGCAAGTGAAAATAATTGAAACCATTTTTAAGGTTTCACCCCCAACTTGAATAAGTTGTAATAACTCATTAAAATTTTGTAAATATAAGTTATATTCAATATCTTCACTTGCTTTTTTAGTTTCTTGGTCTTGTGCTCTTCGTATAGCACGGTCAAGCAATTTAAACGCTGTAATATTATCTAAATGGTGAACACGAATAGAAATATTGACATTTTCTATTTCGCTAAAATTACTCAACCACATATCATTAACAGTCAACGGAAATTGATTAACAGTAAGATAACTAACAAATTTATTATTATCCAGTTTCAAATAATTTGCAGTTTCTTTAATCGATGTTGGTAATGTTGAAATTGCTGTATTTGTTGGTATGATTTTTTTATCAACAATTTTCTTAATTTCTTCGCTTGTTGGCAAAGTCAAAGAAAGATGTTGATTATACGATAACAACGATAATTCAAGTTTTTTATCGTTATTATTAGTGAAAACAATTAAATAATAATTTTGTTCGAGTTTTAAATTTTGGTTTTCCAAGTATTCAGACATCGACAAAAAATTATTTAATTGGTGTTTTTGTGAATTTTTTAAACTATCTTGCTTTAAAGTCTGTGTAAGATAGTTTTTATTTTTGTTAAAATTCAACTTACTATCAATTTTGATAATTTCAAAATTAAAATTTAGTCCACGCAAATAATTAGAAAAGTCATAAATCGGTGTATTGCGTTCTTCTTGCGTTGACAATGTTAAATCAACGGTATTTATTTTATATATAAGTGCTTGTTTTTTGTTAAAAATAACACGGTTATTGATAATTTGTATGTTATTCGTGTTTTCTATTTTATGATTTTTATTTTTAAATAAGAACACAATAGCAACAAAAATCACATAGTATAATTTTTCACCATTTTTATTAGGTGCAATCAAAAATATTGTTAAAATAGCAACAATAACAGTTGTAATAACCCCCGCCAGCAAGGATAATTTTGCAAGCAAAGTCAAAGATAAAGTTATCAAAACCACCGCGGCAAAAATAATAAAAAGTTCTTGTCAACCAATACCACCAAGAGCATTGGAAACAGTAAATCTGACTTTACTTGCTTTTTTAGTGATAATTTTTGTGTTATTTTCCATTGTTTTTGTCTCCTTTTTCTTTCTTTGTTGTTTTAGTGTTTTCTTGTTGTAAAACACTGTCTTTATTTGTTTTCTGTTTTCGTTGTTCTTTGAATGTTTGATAATCACTTATATTTGTCATAACTTTATCTTTCGTTTTCATTGCTTGACCAGCAAAGGCACTGGCAACACCCCCCGTATTAGGGTTAAAACCACCAAACAAAGTCCCCGCTGCCGCATCTTTAAATGGGGTACCGCTTTTCATTGCACTACTTATCCCTTGGGTTAAACCAATTGGTTTACCAACTACATTACGAGCGGCAAATTTCCCCGATTTTCACGCGAATTTACCGCCAATTTTAGCAAGGTTAGTTGCCATTCCAAACGACATCAGATTACCGATACTATCGCTCATCGCTGTATTACCGCCAATTAAACTTGTTATAATTTGTGGTGATTTTGCAACGGCAAAACCAAAGGCAAAGATACCAAGTAAGATAAAGATTGGTTGTGATAAAGAATTAGGCATAAATGTTGCCACTTGCCCCAACACCGCAATACTCATAATAAATATGTTGTAAGTTATAAACATAAAGGCATAACTTATAAATCGCCCAATAACCATATCTTTTCAATTACGAAATTGTTGTCCTTGGTCGGTGACACTCATTACAACAACCACGGGCGAGTAACACAATAAGATAAACAATTCAATTACCCGCCAAAATAAAAACAAACAAACAGTAAACATAATATAAACCATAAAACACTCAGAAATCAAACAAATAATATAACTAAAAGACCCACTATCATCAAAAGTCCACGACACTGGAATATAACTAAAATGATGAACACCATTATCAAACGACGAATTAAAAATCGCCAAAGCAATATTATTTGTATCTATTGGGGCATTTTGCAAAAACAATTTAACAACCATCGTCATAATTGTATTTGCCATAATAAACAATGTCGGTATTAAAGGAATGGCAATAATGATGATAAGTATATTTGTAATTGCCGCTTTTATTTCGTGGCGGCGATTGTTATACATTCACGCTATCGCTTTTGTGCCAATAATGACAATTAACATCGCCATTGCAATACCAAACAACAACCAATATATCGTGCTAATATTATTCATACTAAATAATTGTTCGCTTAACGCTCCCCCACCAATAAAGTATACGACATCTTGCATTCCACCCAACAACCAAACAATCGGTTTGATAAAAATAAGATACAAAATAGCACAAAAACTATTTATTGCTCACCCAATAATGTCCCCCATTATGTTTGACCCGCCAGTTGTTTCTACTGTTTCAACATTTAAAGTATTAGAAAAAAATGTTTGGATATTAGTTGCTGGTTCGGTATTTGGCAAAAACCACAAAACCACCGCTAATATCGCAATCACAATACAACCAATAATTAACAAGGGTATCATTGCGATTGCCAATATTGTAAATATTTTTTTAAAATAGTAAGCGATAAATTGCTCTAACCCTTGTTTTAATATTGGTTTTTTTGATTTTATAACCGTTAAATTATCTTGTTTTCGTTTTCAGAACAACATATTTACACCCCCTAACTTGTGATTGGGGCGATAGTATCTTTAAACGCCAAGACAATTACACTTGCAAGAATAACAATTAACAAGCAAATTAAAACTCACATTACTTTTTTAATTGTTTCTTTGCGGTTGCTACTATCAGCGTTAAATTTACCCCAATCGCATAAACACCAATCATAATAATTGCTGATACAACTGCAATAGCAATTAATATTGGCAAAGCAATACCTAAAATTTTGTTAAGTAAATCATTTACCCCGCTTGTTGCTAACAAAGTCAACATTATTCATCACCGCCTTTATTATTTTGTGCTTCTTTTTCTGCTTCTTCTTTTCTAACTTTTTCAACTAATTTATCGTGGCGGCGTTTGTTAATTTTTGGTAAAAAATATTTATCAAAGACAAATCTTTTAAACAACAAATATGCCAGACCAAGACCCGCCAAGACACCCGCAACAACGCCAATAATTCACAGTTTGCTATCCTTACCTTTATTATTGTTATCGGGTGTCTTGCTGTCTTTGATTTGCAAGGTAAATTGTTCTGATGTCGCATTATTGTATTTAACAGTAATGTTTACTTTGTCATTTGGTTTAAAATCACTTTGGTTTAAAACAAACGAAACTTGGTCTTTCTCATAATTGCTGGTATTTACCCCATCAATTTTGATATCACTTGGGATTTGCGTTTTTAACTGCTCGACAACTTGCTCTTTTGTCAACGGTTCGGTTGCTGACAGTTTACCATTGGTTTTAAATCAGTCCGCAACAGCACTCGCAATTTGACTATCACTTGCTAGTTGTTGTCAATTTTTACTATCTGCAAAAAGATTGTTTAATTGACTAGCACTATACCCACGGATATTGTCGTATCCATTTGCTTTCGCTCAAATTTCAAATTGTTTGCCATTATCAGTATTTCAATATTCTTTTATATCTTTTTTCTTTTCGTTTATTTGTAAATAAACATTGTTGGTATGTCCCAAGTTGTCTGACAGTTCAACAACATATTTACCATTTGTTGTTGCTAATTGCGACCCATCAAGTTTAACGCCGTTTGTTGGGTCAATATTGCTTGATTGTGATGTTTTATTTCATTGATCATCACAACCATACACAAACCCAGTTATCACACTGCTTGGTGTTGGTTTAACGATTGTGATAATACTTTCACTACTTGCATAGTAAAAAGTGTTAACTGGGTTTGTTAGGTTACTTGTATCAATTTGAAAAAGATAATCTTTTATTACCGTTGCGGTTGATGATGTTGGTGTTACATCGATTTTTAAATCAACTGTCGTTGCTGAAACAACATTGTATTTAACATCAACCGAACCCGCATAACTTTTACTATCTTTTTTCGCGGTTAAAGTTGCAGAATTATTATCTTTTTTTGTTATTTCAATTTGCGAAAAATCATCAATAACATTGTGATTTTTTTGATTAACAGCAGAAAAAATAGTGTCATCGTTGTTATCTAAGATATTTCCTAAATCAGTCGTTTTAATTAACTCACTTAAATTTTCTTGTTTACTTGTTGCTGGTGGGTCAATTTTCGCTTGCATCGAGACAATAATTTCACTCGTGTATTGTTTACCTTCCAAAGTAAAAAATACTTGTAAATTATGGTCGCGGGGTGCGGTTTCGGGTTTAACATTGATATGTCATTGTTTACTTGTTTGTGGTTGTTGGACATTATCAAAGACAACCTTATCAATGTTGGGGTTGGCAATATCAATGTTTAACTCCCCATCAACCGTAAGCAAGTCGGGGCGAGTTCAAGTCATCGCTTTCATACTATCAACTAAGTTAAACTGACTTTGTGTTTTCACCCAAGACAAAGCAGTTTGAAAAAAATAAATAATATCATTTGTTTCAACATAAATATTATTAGAACTATCAACGGCAAGGGAATTTATTTTTCCAGTTATTCCATCTATTGCCGTTGGGGTTGTTGCACCTTGTTTTAACACAAAAACACCATTGCCTTTACCAAAATAAATGTTATTTTTAGTATCAACGGCAAGGGAATTTATTTTTCCAGTTATTCCATCTATTGCCGTTGGTATTAATCGCTTTTGTGCCAATAATCAAATACCGTCTAAATTAGATGTGGTAAAATAAATATTATTAGAACTATCAACGGCAAGGGAATTTATTTTTCCAGTTATTTCATCTATTGCCGTTGGTGTTGTTGACCCTGCAGATAACTTATACGCACCGTTATTTGTTCCAAAATAAATGTTGTCGTTACTATCAACGGCAAGGGAATTTATTTTTCCAGTTATTCCATCTATTGCCGTTGGGGTTGTTGCACCTTGTTTTAACACAAAAACACCGTTATTTGTCCCAAAATAAATGTTGTCATTGCTATCAACTGTGATTGGTGAAACTTTGTCTTTTATATATTTGATTTCTTTTGGTGGTAGGTAATCGTTGTTTGAGTTAAATGTCAAGGTGCGTGTTGCGGGTGTGTTGGCAAGCAACGGTGCGGGAATGCTCGCTGTCAGCGTTGATATTGTTAATACACTTAATAATTTTTTCATTTCTGTATTCCTTTCTGAACAATAAAAATAGGAATAGCACCACAGCACTATTCCCACAAAACAATTTCTAACATATTTCACAATGGTATCACAAAAATACCACCAAGAAATATGTTAAAATTGTCTGTGGAAACGCTAGTTGCATGCTAGTGTTTCCACGATAGTAATTTATCTCCAAATAAATTACTATCACTTTATATAATTTTAACGAGTAAGGAGAAGAAGTCGCTTACTAATATTATTTTACCACATCTAATTTATAGGTGTGGTTTTTTTGATATTATTGTTATTTACTACAGTTGTTATCCCCCGTATTGATCGTAAATCAATTATCATCGATTTTTTGAATGGTAAAACTACAATTCAAGCATTTTTGTAAATCAACATCGACAATCATTAAATTATGATTGATAGTGTCTTTATTATCTATTTTTTTCATCGTTATTTTATCTACTTTCGTTTTTTGTTTTTATTTTTTTTCTTTTTTCTTTTTTGTTTATTTTTTATAGGGGGTGTATTTATTTTCTTTCATTCTTCAATATCTTCATAACAAAAATCATAAACCATATCAGTAAAAAATTCTTTTTGGAATTCTTCATCTATTTCTAACATATTTTCTAATTCACTATCAACCTCATATCTTGACCAAAAAGCAAAAAACCTTTTGCTATGTTCTGCACAAAACAAAGTCATTATATCAACAAGCAATATTGGTTCTTCACAGTGAGGAGCAAGACAAATATTTTCATCTATTTTCATAGTTATTTGATTTCCTTGATGAGTTCTTCGTATGCTTGTTTCTGTCGCCAATAAACATTATTATCCCAAATACTATTTAGTTTATTTTCAGTCTTAATAAATGTATCAGAGTGTTTTATTATATTTTCAGATAAAAATTCATAAATACTATCATTTTTTAATCATTCTAAAACGGTAGCAGTATTTTCATTATCCTTAATATTATTAAGAATAATATTAATTTTTGGTATATTTCTGTTATTTTTTCTGCAAATAACATTTAATGTATTTTTCAAATCAATAATACCCTTATAACTACCTATACCAGAATTGATTGGAATAATAATTAAATCTGATAAAGTTAAAAAAGATAGTCCCAATTCTTGTACAGTTGGTGGGTAGTCAATCAACACATAATCATAACCATCAAAAGTTTTTTGGTTTGATTGATAAATAATGTCTGCAATTAAATCTCTATCTTTTTCTTGATAAATAGTATTAATTAGAGTACTACTTTTATTTAATTCTTCATTTCCAACAATAATATCAATGTTTTTATACTTTGTTTTTTGAATAAGACTTTTTATAGGTAACATATCAATAGCATTAATAATTTTTGATAATGATTTATTTTGGAAAATATCTTTTGTCGCAAATTGGACTGATAAGGTTGCTTGTGGGTCAAGGTCAATCAATAAAACCTTTGCCCCATCAAGGGATAACTTATAAGCGACATTTTTGCATAATGTCGTTTTGCCTACTCCACCTTTTTTGTTACAAAAACTAATCATCTTCATTGTTGTTGTTTTCCTTTCCATAACGCTCTTCTAAAATTCTATTCATCAGTGTGGTTAATTTTCAATCATTTTTTTGTGCTTCTTCTCTGAATTTTTTAATTAAATTTGATTTAACTGTCATTGATGGTAAAACATCTGTTTTTAAATTTCTTTTTCTAAACTCTTTTGTTTCTTTAAAACTAGATAAATTTTTAACTATTTTATTGTTTTCTGAAAATTCTTCATTATTTATCTTTTTTAAGTGAGATAGCTTATTTATTGTTTGTGGCATAAATATATAACCTTTCTTTAATATAATTATTATATAAAATATTATAAATAATACAAGTATTATAAATATTATTAATTAAAAAATTAAATATTTATATATTATAATAATAAAATATTATAAATAATACAAGTATTATAAATATTATTAATTTTAATTAAAAATAAAATTATTTTTATTACCATTTCCCCGTGAAAATAACTTTCAATGCAGCACAGAGGACAATAGCAAAACAAACAACGAAAAACCATTATAAAATAAGGGTTTTAAAATAATGGTATAATGTTTGTGGAAATGAATTTATAGGGAAAAAAATATGGCAAAATCAAATAAATTACTTAAAAAAAGTGATGAACATTCAGAACAAATTTTAAATGAAATTTGAGAAGAAGAAATGAAAGAAGAGAAAGAAATTGAAAAAATTAAATATGAAATAGGTTATAAAGGTTATATTCAATTAGCACAAAGAAGTGGACAATATTTAGATATAGCAGTAACAGATGTTAGGGTTGGAGAATTAATGAACTATGACAGTTTAGAAAAATTAAAATTTAATTGAATACAAGATGAAGATGAAAGAGAAAAATTACCCATTATTGGATATGTAGCATATTTTAAATTAATTAATGGTGCAACAAAATACTTATATATGACAAAAGAACAAATGGAAAATCATTTTATGAAATATTCTAAAACTTATGCTAAAAATAAATCATTTTACATTGCTATTTTTGATGAAATGGCACAAAGAATAATAATAAATATTTTATTAAGAAAATATTTAATTAATTAAATAACTATGAATAATATTTTAAATTTAAAAATAACAAACAAATACATAATTAAATCAATATTTAGAATAATTGAAATGAGTTAAAAAAATCAACCGCTCGCCCAAAAATTACTCCTTGTTGTTTCAGATTTCGTAGGTGTTTAGTTCTTGTGGTGCTTGTCATTTGTTGACTTGATTTTGTATTCAGTTGGCGAGGGTTTGAGTTGGGGTAATTCAGTGAACCGTATAATTTTGTTTATAATATTCTACTAAACCCTGTAATTTTTTAAAAAACCGCTCGGGAGTTTTTCGTGTGCGTTCAAACTCGACTAATTGAATTGTTCCGTCAGTTTTATAAACAATTAAGTCTGGATAAGCATTCAAATTGCCGTTTTCCATTTTTAACTCCCGCTCTGTTTGGTAATGTTCGATGTCGGTTTGACTACAAAGTCATTTAATCAGCATATCTTGGTGGGGCATTTCATAGCAATTTATTTTAATTGCTTTTTTGTGTTCACGCCCAACAAAAGTATTTCCCTTATGAGAAAGATAATAAATGTTTTTTCTTGTATGTTGGTCTATTTTATAAAAACCTTTTTTTAAATTTCGTTCTAAAATTCGTTTAGCACTTATAAATGATTTTTGTGTCAACAATGCAACTTGTTCTATGTTTAAGTATCCTCAACGATTTATCATCAGCAATATTTTTTCTAACTCACCCATAACATCAACTCCTTACCAACCACCGTTGTCTTACTGAAAGGGTGGGGTTTTTTCTTTTTTCGGTTCGCTTTTTTCTTTTAAGGGCACGGGCAAAAAGAAAAAAGGAACTAGGTGAGTTTATGTTGGTTATATTAATTGCAATTAATATAACCAACATAAACTCACCACTGCGGAACACAAACATTAAGCCGAAACCCCGTGCTATCAACAACGTTGGGAGTGCGGGGTTTCGGGTGATTGGCGTGCCAAAATGATTTGTGTTCCGCAGTCTAAACAAGATTATATATGGTATTTAAAAGTACCATATTAATACCTAATAATTATATCTTAAATTTTAATATATTTAGTATTTTATTCAAAAAATACTAATAAATTTATTTAAAAAATATATAAAATTTATTAAATATTTTGTTTTGATATAGTAATGGTATTTATTTTGGTTTTCTATTGGAATAAAAAAGTAAGAAAAAAGGAGTTGATTTGCCAAACAGCAAAAACGATATGATCACGACCATATCTTGGTTTTGTTTATTCGTTGTCTTGCTACACTTTGGTTTTATGCAAGTTCTCTGCTTTGTTGATAGGGGGGTTAAGAACCCGGTAGGGGAATTAGTTTAAGTTGTCTAATTCCCCTAATAACTGGGTGAGTTCTTCTTCGGATAATTTTGGTGGGTCGCCCTTGTTTTTTTCATACAAGGTGTTATAATCATCAACAAGAGAATTATTCTCTTTATTTTTAATTAATGATTTTTTATTAGCAGAATACTTAGTTTTTACGAAAGATTGGTATTCTGCTTTTAATTTGTCGCTTTCATCACAAATTTGTTCGCGTGCTTGTTGGTAAGTTAACCCACTTAAAAATGGGTTTGTTGCTTGTTCTTTTTCGTATCTTCGAGCAGACACAGTTAAATAATGCAATTCTTTAATTGCAGTGTCTTTAATTGCTTGATAACCCGCCAAGCGATATTTATTATTATCACGCGTATTATAAATTCAGTAGTTAAAAAACATATCAAGACCAACCAAAAAGTATTTACCGGTTTTGTCAATAAAACACATTATTTTTGGAACACAAATAAATTTGTCATAAATTTTGACTTTATAACTATCTTTGCGGGTAGGGTGTTGCCGAACTATTTTTTTGGTAAGTAAAAATTAGAGATATGTTTTTTTCGTCAAGTTGATTAATAACTTTATGATTAAACCCATTTATCTCAACAAAGTGATAATTGAGTTGTTCTGTTTGTTGTAATTGTTGCATAATAATATTGCTCCTTTCTGCCGTTTTGAGCGAATTTAAACGCTTTATTGGCGTTGATATTTTCCAAAATGTAGAATAATTCTTTTTGGTTATTTCAACGCTGATATAAACTGAATTTTGTGTTGTTTTGATATATTAAATAAAAAAATAGGTAGAATGAACTTTTTTTCATTCTACCTATACACAAAAATTAAATAAATGTTATAATTTAACTGACCTACCAAAAGGTGGGGGTTAAATCAATAACCTAATTAAGTGGTTTGTTGGACCGCTTAATAGGTGTATAGAAGAATGACTGATGGGTCATTTTTCTTTTTGTTTATTTAGTTGTTTTTATTTTACCACAAAGGGGGATTAAATAATTTAATTTCAACTCCTTTTTGTGTAACAAATAAAAAGGGAAATAACAGACCGCTATTTCCACAAACATTATAATAATTGATAAACATATTCTAAGGTAAATAAAATATGTTAAGATGTTTATGGAAACACAGTTGTTGTTCAAAAATCGTTGTGTTTCCGTTTTTAATTGTCCTAGCAATTTAATTGCTAACATTTACATTGTACAACAGATAAATAAATTTATCAATAAATTTTAAAAAAACAAAAAAACCTTAGTAAAATAAGGTGTTTTTGTTTAAACCTAATTTATAAAGGTGATGTATTTTAAATACATCGTTGTTAATATAACATAATTTAATTGATAATATTAAATTCTCTAACACTATATTCAAGTTCGTCAGTGTTTTTGTTATTTTTGTGAAGATATTTAATTTCAATTGTTTTAGTATCTTTATTAAATACTTTGTTTAAATTATCCGCAGTTTCGTTTCAAGTAACACATTTAATATTTTGTCCGTCATCATTTACATAAAATGAAAACAAATTGCGTTGAATATTATTTTTGTCAGTAATTGTTTTAAACATTGCTTTATCAGCAAAAATAACATCTACCTCTTTTATAAATAATTGATTATTTTGAAAATTTCTGTACATATAAAAAATTCCTTTCATTAATTAAAGTATTTTATAAATAATAATTTTTAAACTAATAAAAGAAATTAATAGCATAATAGATTAAATAAAATAAATACTTTAATTAATTTTAACTCAATTATAAATATTTTAAAATATTTATTTGTTTAAATGTTGAATTAAATAATCTAAACAAGTGGGGTCAACCGCAATTTTTTTAATAAATAACTTACCACTTGGTAGCGTTGTTTTTAAATAGCATTCTCCGATTTTAATAGTTTTCAGGTCGTTCGGGTGAACAATAAACTCATCCACCGCACGCACCGAACCCATATCAGCGGTGTTATTTTTAAAATCAAGTTGGCGAGTTAGTTTTTCGGTTTCTTGGTACCAAAGACACTCGCTACATATTCCGCCGTGTTCGGGTCTTTAATGTTATGACAAACAATAGTGCTAACATTTCCGAAGATAGTGTCTGTTAAATTCATATTGTTTGTTTTTAAATCATTTATTGTTTGAAATGACAAGAAACATTGATAATTAAAACTACGCGACTTATTTATCAAATTGACAATAGTTTCACTTGCAAAGACATTAAACTCATCTAAAACAATGTTAATTTTTTGATTAACTGGTTTTAGGGTAGTTAATTCTTTTAAGTCTTGGATTATGATTTTACCAACCGCACCCGCCAACTCGGGGTATTTCAAAGAATTTATACTAAACAAAATCGTTTTATGTTTTGTGATCAATTCAAGTAAACTATTATTTTTGCCAAGCGAATTATTTAATTGCATAGAACAAATATCTAATTTACTATACATACCAACAATTTCTTTTTCTTCAAAATTACTAAGTTTAATTTGGTTAGGTTCTACTATGCCACCAATCAATACTCTTAAATTCCCAAGTTGGAAATAATCTGTAATGTTTTTAGCGTTATAGGAATTTTCTTTTTTATTAAAACATCTAATAAAATTAATAAATAATGTTTTGCCTTATCACGATAAAAAGGTTCTGAAAAATCAAACAATGACATTATCTTATCCGATAACACAACACTATCTTTTGTCGCAAAGGGGTTGTATTCAGTTGACCCACCAATTTCTCAAATAAAGGCGTTAGGGTCTTGTTTTTTAACTTTATTAATTAAATCAACATCTCCCTTCCCATCAATAATAATTGTGGTCTGTTTAAATATTTGATTTAATTGTTTTACCAAAAACATTAATGTTGTTGTTTTACCACTCCCCGTTGTCCCAACCAATAAAGTATGTTGAGTTAAATTAGTTTTAAGAATACCATACTTATTATTAAGGGCAAGCATTTTTAACTGTAATGTTTTAAATTCTTTATCACTTGCTTTGTTTGATTTTTGTTGTTTTGTTTTAGGACTATCCATATTATCTATTTTATGACTTACATAAAATCAAAAGAAAAATAAAAACGCAATAATAAACAAAATAATTGAAATTAACCAACTATATTTATCAGCATAAGCAATATGAAAATTTTTAAAATCTAGTGTATGGTATTTTAAAAACATAATAATAATTGCCGAAGCACAATTTATCAAACATACAAGCATAAACGGTATTACTAAAATAAAAATAAACCAATAAATAATTTTATTGCTAATATTTTTATCTCGCCAATTAATAATTTTTTTTCACATTTTAAACACCTACCTTTCTATAAAAAAATGTCGTTTGTGCTGCATTGAAAGTTATTTTAACGAATAACATATTAACTCAATGCAATATAAACGATTTTATTTATTTAATGCTTCTTGGTTGATTTTAATTGCTTCAAGCATTTTGTTTCATTCACATTGATAAAGATTTATTAAGTACTGTCCTTGTCAAATTTCACTTTTGACATGTATTTTAGCGTCATTATCATATAATCAGATAATATATTCATCTGTGCTTTTGATACCAACCGCAAGTGATTTACCCCTCCGCGAACCGTGAATGCATTTTTTACTAATTCACACCGACAAACCTTTATGTTTGGGAATAGAAAATAAAACTGCTTTCTCGGTTTCGCGTTTTAGTTTTCTGCGTGCGAAAATGTTAACTGTTACTCAATCGGTTTGCTTTGGTTCCATAATTTATGTTTCCTTTCCTAGGTTATTAATGTCTTCTTGGGTACCGATTGCTTTGATTTCTTCGCTTGTGGCGATAACTTGCAAAATATAGCGTTTATCATTGATACTAAATAAGCAAAGTCCCTTTTTAGGTGTTAAAATAACATTTTTCTCATACGCATTTATCATATTGTTATCAGTCAATAATTCAGTATAATTTTGCAAACCGATTGAATTTAAGTGATGAATAAATTGATAAGTACACTGTTCAATTATTCCCCGTGCTTGGCGTTTAACATTTTCGCCGTGCTGGGTAAAGTCACCGATACTTTGCGTTAAAATATATAAAATTCCGTTAAATTTACGACAAGTTTTCGATAAAGTAAATAAATAATTAAGGGCAAGCAAATTATCTTCGTTAATTAATAAGTGTGCTTCATCCACCGCAATACAAATTCAACTCTGTTGCTCAAGTGGTAAGTTTAAATTATCTTCCTTATTTTTTTTCATAACACGGTCAAGCAACGCTAACAACAAATACATTTGGGCGTTAGCAATTGTTTTTGATTTTGCCATATTGTAAATATCAAAAACAATCAAGTCGCTTTTAATTTCTAAGGTACTAACACCATTAAATAGGGTGCCGTCTGCTCCCTTGGTTAGTTTTCACAACATTTTTTCTAACAAAGTATCTTGTTCTTTTTGATATACCAAGTTATATAAATCAGTTAAAATTGGATAATCTTTTCGAGATAATTTTTTTAAATTTGTATCAGCAGTAATTTTAAAGTTTTTATATAATTGAATAATATATTCTTGTAATTTAGCAAGGTCTATATTTGTTAAATCACTATACAAATTTTTAAACCATTGTTCTAGTAATGAAATGTGTTCGGAAAAATTATCAGTAAAGATTTCTAAGGGGTTAATTTTTGCTTTTGGGTTATTACCAAATTCAATAATTTCTCCACCGTGGTAATTGGCAAAACTACCATATTCGCGTTGTGGGTCAATAATATAAATTTTTGTGTTATTACAATATAATCAATTTAATTGCTTTTTCACATTAAAAGTTTTTCCAAACCCCATCTGACCAACAATAAAAGCGTTATGACTTGCTCTTACTGATGACTTGGTTTTTATATCAAAGATAATGGGTTGTATTTGTTCATTTTCACCCATTATTAACCCGCGAGGGTCATTTAATGGTTTACTTGGAAACGGTCAAGCACTCGCAAGAGTAATCGTTGCCATTTCTTGCTCGATGTTTTTTAATTTATCATTATTGTTAAATAACAAAAATTTATATGTTGTAAATTGGCGAAATGTCAAATCATTAATAGTAAAACGATTTCTTATCATTTCATTTTTTAAATTTGAAACAACTTGGTCTAAACCAGTTTTACTATCAGCAAAGCAAGTGAAAATAATTGAAACCATTTTTAAGGTTTCACCCCCAACTTGAATAAGTTGTAATAACTCATTAAAATTTTGTAAATATAAGTTATATTCAATATCTTCACTTGCTTTTTTAGTTTCTTGGTCTTGTGCTCTTCGTATAGCACGGTCAAGCAATTTAAACGCTGTCATATTATCTAAATGGTGAACACGAAGCGAAATATTGACATTTTCTATTTCGCTAAAATTACTCAACCACATATCATTAACAGTCAACGGAAATTGATTAACAGTAAGATAACTAACAAATTTATTATTATCCAGTTTCAAATAATTTGCAGTTTCTTTAATCGATGTTGGTAATGTTGAAATTGATGTATTTGTTGGTATGATTTTTTTATCAACAATTTTCTTAATTTCTTCGCTTGTTGGCAAAGTCAAAGAAAGATGTTGATTATACGATAACAACGATAATTCAAGTTTTTTATCGTTATTATTAGTGAAAACAATTAAATAATAATTTTGTTCGAGTTTTAAATTTTGGTTTTCCAAGTATTCAGACATCGACAAAAAATTATTTAATTGGTGTTTTTGTGAATTTTTTAAACTATCTTGCTTTAAAGTCTGTGTAAGATAGTTTTTATTTTTGTTAAAATTCAACTTACTATCAATTTTGATAATTTCAAAATTAAAATTTAGTCCACGCAAATAATTAGAAAAGTCATAAATCGGTGTATTGCGTTCTTCTTGCGTTGACAATGTTAAATCAACGGTATTTATTTTATATATAAGTGCTTGTTTTTTGTTAAAAATAACACGGTTATTGATAATTTGTATGTTGTTCGTGTTTTCTATTTTATGATTTTTATTTTTAAATAAGAACACAATAGCAACAAAAATCACATAGTATAATTTTTCACCATTTTTATTAGGTGCAATCAAAAATATTGTTAAAATAGCAACAATAACAGTTGTAATAACCCCCGCCAGCAAGGATAATTTTGCAAGCAAAGTCAAAGATAAAGTTATCAAAACCACCGCGGCAAAAATAATAAAAAGTTCTTGTCAACCAATACCACCAAGAGCATTGGAAACAGTAAATCTGACTTTACTTGCTTTTTTAGTGATAATTTTTGTGTTATTTTCCATTGTTTTTGTCTCCTTTTTCTTTCTTTGTTGTTTTAGTGTTTTCTTGTTGTAAAACACTGTCTTTATTTGTTTTCTGTTTTCGTTGTTCTTTGAATGTTTGATAATCACTTATATTTGTCATAACTTTATCTTTCGTTTTCATTGCTTGACCAGCAAAGGCACTGGCAACACCCCCCGTATTAGGGTTAAAACCACCAAACAAAGTCCCCGCTGCCGCATCTTTAAATGGGGTACCGCTTTTCATTGCACTACTTATCCCTTGGGTTAAACCAATTGGTTTACCAACTACATTACGAGCGGCAAATTTCCCCGATTTTCACGCGAATTTACCGCCAATTTTAGCAAGGTTAGTTGCCATTCCAAACGACATCAGATTACCGATACTATCGCTCATCGCTGTATTACCGCCAATTAAACTTGTTATAATTTGTGGTGATTTTGCAACGGCAAAACCAAAGGCAAAGATACCAAGTAAGATAAAGATTGGTTGTGATAAAGAATTAGGCATAAATGTTGCCACTTGCCCCAACACCGCAATACTCATAATAAATATGTTGTAAGTTATAAACATAAAGGCATAACTTATAAATCGCCCAATAACCATATCTTTTCAATTACGAAATTGTTGTCCTTGGTCGGTGACACTCATTACAACAACCACGGGCGAGTAACACAATAAGATAAACAATTCAATTACCCGCCAAAATAAAAACAAACAAACAGTAAACATAATATAAACCATAAAACACTCAGAAATCAAACAAATAATATAACTAAAAGACCCACTATCATCAAAAGTCCACGACACTGGAATATAACTAAAATGATGAACACCATTAACAAACGACGAATTAAAAATCGCCAAAGCAATATTATTTGTATCTATTGGGGCATTTTGCAAAAACAATTTAACAACCATCGTCATAATTGTATTTGCCATAATAAACAATGTCGGTATTAAAGGAATGGCAATAATGATGATAAGTATATTTGTAATTGCCGCTTTTATTTCGTGGCGGCGATTGTTATACATTCACGCTATCGCTTTTGTGCCAATAATGACAATTAACATCGCCATTGCAATACCAAACAACAACCAATATATCGTGCTAATATTATTCATACTAAATAATTGTTCGCTTAACGCTCCCCCACCAATAAAGTATACGACATCTTGCATTCCACCCAACAACCAAACAATCGGTTTGATAAAAATAAGATACAAAATAGCACAAAAACTATTTATTGCTCACCCAATAATGTCCCCCATTATGTTTGACCCGCCAGTTGTTTCTACTGTTTCAACATTTAAAGTATTAGAAAAAAATGTTTGGATATTAGTTGCTGGTTCGGTATTTGGCAAAAACCACAAAACCGCCGCTAATATCGCAATCACAATACAACCAATAATTAACAAGGGTATCATTGCGATTGCCAATATTGTAAATATTTTTTTAAAATAGTAAGCGATAAATTGCTCTAACCCTTGTTTTAATATTGGTTTTTTTGATTTTATAACCGTTAAATTATCTTGTTTTCGTTTTCAGAACAACATATTTACACCCCCTAACTTGTGATTGGGGCGATAGTATCTTTAAACGCCAAGACAATTACACTTGCAAGAATAACAATTAACAAGCAAATTAAAACTCACATTACTTTTTTAATTGTTTCTTTGCGGTTGCTACTATCAGCGTTAAATTTACCCCCAATCGCATAAACACCAATCATAATAATTGCTGATACAACTGCAATAGCAATTAATATTGGCAAAGCAATCCCTAAAATTTTGTTAAGTAAATCATTTACCCCGCTTGTTGCTAACAAAGTCAACATTATTCATCACCGCCTTTATTATTTTGTGCTTCTTTTTCTGCTTCTTCTTTTCTAACTTTTTCAACTAATTTATCGTGGCGGCGTTTGTTAATTTTTGGTAAAAAATATTTATCAAAGACAAATCTTTTAAACAACAAATATGCCAGACCAAGACCCGCCAAGACACCCGCAACAACGCCAATAATTCACAGTTTGCTATCCTTACCTTTATTATTGTTATCGGGTGTCTTGCTGTCTTTGATTTGCAAGGTAAATTGTTCTGATGTCGCATTATTGTATTTAACAGTAATGTTTACTTTGTCATTTGGTTTAAAATCACTTTGGTTTAAAACAAACGAAACTTTATCTTTCTCATAATTGCTGGTATTTACCCCATCAATTTTGATATCACTTGGGATTTGCGTTTTTAACTGCTCGACAACTTGCTCTTTTGTCAACGGTTCGGTTGCTGACAGTTTACCATTGGTTTTAAATCAGTCCGCAACAGCACTCGCAATTTGACTATCACTTGCTAGTTGTTGTCAATTTTTACTATCTGCAAAAAGATTGTTTAATTGACTAGCACTATACCCACGGATATTGTCGTATCCATTTGCTTTCGCTCAAATTTCAAATTGTTTCCCATTATCCGTGTTTCAATATTCTTTTATTTCTTTTTCTTTCTTTTCGTTTATTTGTAAATAAACATTTTCGGTATGACCTAGGTTGTCTGACAGTTCAACAACATATTTACCCTCCTTTGTGTTTAATTGCGACCCATCAAGTTTTATCCCGTTTGTAGCGTCAATATTGCTTGATTGTGATGTTTTATTTCATTGATCATCACAACCATACACAAACCCAGTTATCACACTGCTTGGTGTTGGTTTAACGATTGTGATAATACTTTCACTACTTGCATAGTAAAAAGTGTTAACTGGGTTTGTTAGGTTACTTGTATCAATTTGAAAAAGATAATCTTTTATTACCGTTGCGGTTGATGATGTTGGTGTTACATCGATTTTTAAATCAACTGTCGTTGCTGAAACAACATTGTATTTAACATCAACCGAACCCGCATAACTTTTACTATCTTTTTTCGCGGTTAAAGTTGCAGAATTATTATCTTTTTTTGTTATTTCAATTTGCGAAAAATCATCAATAACATTGTGATTTTTTTGATTAACAGCAGAAAAAATAGTGTCATCGTTGTTATCTAAGATATTTCCTAAATCAGTCGTTTTAATTAACTCACTTAAATTTTCTTGTTTACTTGTTGCTGGTGGGTCAATTTTCGCTTGCATCGAGACAATAATTTCACTCGTGTATTGTTTACCTTCCAAAGTAAAAAATACTTGTAAATTATGGTCGCGGGGTGCGGTTTCGGGTTTAACATTGATATGTCATTGTTTACTTGTTTGTGGTTGTTGGACATTATCAAAGACAACCTTATCAATGTTGGGGTTGGCAATATCAATGTTTAACTCCCCATCAACCGTAAGCAAGTCGGGGCGAGTTCAAGTCATCGCTTTCGTACTATCAACTAAGTTAAACTGACTTTGTTGTTTTACCCAATCTAAAACTGGAAAAGGGAATGCTAAAATATATGCTCCGTTGCTAGCGGCAATGTACATATTATTTTGTTTATCAAAAACTAGGTAATTAACATTATTACTTATGCCATTTATTTTGGTTGGTGTTGTTGCACCTTGTTTTAACACATAGGCACCGTTATCTGTTCCAAAATAAATATTTTCTTTACTATCAACTAAAATTGTAGCAATGTCACCACTTATGCCATTTATTTTGGTTGGTGTTGTTGCACCGTTTTTTAAAAGATAAATACCACTATTTGTACCTATATAAATATTTTCTTTACTATCAATTTTTATTGTATTTAAATGCATATTTATTCCATCAATTTTGGTTGGTGTTGTTGCACCGTTTTTTAAAACAGAAACACCTTCAAGATTGGTTGCTATATAAATATTATCTTTACTATCAACTAAAATTGTAGCAATGTCACCACTTATGCCATTTATTTTGGTTGGGGATGTTGCACCGTTTTTTAAAAGATATACATTAGTAAATGTTCCAAAATAAATGTTGTCGTTTTTATCAACTGCAAGTGAAACAACATAACCATTTATTCCATCGATTTTGGTTGGTGTTGTTGCACCTTGTTTTAACACAAAAACACCGTTATTTGTCCCAAAATAAATGTTGTCATTGCTATCAATGGCAAGGGAATTAACTTTTTTATCAATACCATTTATTTTGGTTGGTGTGTCCGAACCAGCAGACAATTTATACGCACCGTCCTTTGTCCCAAAGTAAATGTTATTTTTACTATCAGCAGCAAGTGAATAAGCATTATTACTTATGCCATTTATTTTGGTTGGGGATGATATTTCGTTGTTTGAATTAGATGTCAAGGTGCGTGTTGCGGGTGTGTTGGCAAACAACGGTGCGGGAATGCTCGCTGTCAGTGTAGTTATGGTTAATAAACTTAATAATTTTTTCATTTTCTTATTTCCTTTCTGAAATTGATATTCCCATAAAAAATAGGAATAGCACCACAGCACTATTCCCACAAAACAATTTCTAACATATTTCACAAGAGTATCAAAAGGACAAACAAAATACCCCAGTAAAATATGTTAAAATTGTCTGTGGAAACGCTAGGTGTTTACTAGTGTTTCCACGATAGTAATTTATCGCCAAATAAATTACTATCACTTTGTTTAATAAAATTTGAGAAGCAGTAAGAGAAAAAGTCGCTTACTACTATTATTTTACCACATCTAATTTATAGGTGTGGTTTTTTGATATCTTTTTTTATTCCCCGCAGTTTTTATCTATTTTTAAATTAGGTAGTAAATAAAAACCTTCAAATATAATTTTTCATTGCTCCTTTTTATTTTTATATATAAAATATTTAATTCAATAAATAAATATATTAATAATAAATAATACATATGGCGAAATTATTGCTACTAATAAAGGATAATTTTTTTCAAATTGAGGAACTAATGGAGTTAATTTATATATTAAAATAATCAAAATAAATGCCAATAATGAAAGGAATTTAAAAATATCTAAACAAATAAATAACAAAAATCTTTTTATTATCTTTTTTTGTTTATCTAAATTTAATTTATCAAATATTTTAATAAAATATTTATTATTTTTTTTAAAATAAAATTCAACAACAAAAAGTTTAAAAATCTGATAACCTAATAAAGTAAAAATTACAGCAGTATTTAATTTAAGAGAATAAATTAAATAATATAGAATTATTGGGAGGAAAAGATCAAAGAAAATGAAAATAAATATATATATAAGATTATTAACTCATACTTTTTTCATAGTTATTTGATTTCTTTGATGAGTTCTTCGTATGCTTGTTTCTGGCGTCAATATGTAGGGTTAGTCCATATTGTGTCTAATTTAACTGTGTTTTTTGAAAAAGTATCTGAGTGTTTAATTTCACATTTTAATAAATATTGATTAAGATTATCATTTTTTAATCATTCCAAAATGGTTTCTGTAACATCATTATTTTTTACATTATTTAGTAAAATCTTAATATTTGGTGGTTCTTTATTAATAATTTTAGCAATATGATTTAAAGTATTTTTTAAATCTAATACCCCTTTATAACAACCTCCATCATCAGTTAACGGTGCTATTATTAAATCAGATAACATCAAAAAACTAAGTGATAATTCATTAATAGACGGTGGGTAGTCAATCAATACATAATCATAACCATCAAAAGTTTTCTCATTTTCCATATACAAAGTATCTGCTATTAAATGTTGGTCTTTTTCATTTGAATAGTTTAAATTTAAAATAGCAGATACTTTATTTAGTTGTTCCCCACCAACAATAATGTCAATGTTTTTATATTTCGTTGATTGAATAAGTTGTAATATTTTTATTAATTCTGGTTCTGTTAAAACAGACTTGATTGTTTTATTTTTATTATATACATTATTAACTAAATTTAGTGTTATTGTTGCTTGGGGGTCTAAATCAATTACTAAAACTTTTTTATTTTCCAAAGCAAATTTATAGGCGACATTTTTGCATAATGTCGTTTTGCCTACCCCACCTTTTTTAACTGCAAAACTAATCATTTTCATTTTTACTATTCTCCAAATCTATGTTATATCTTTCTGCTAAAATTTCGTTCATTAAAGTTGTTAATTGCCATTTCTTTCTTTTTGCTTCTTTTCTAAATTCCTTAACCACTTGTGAATTACATTTCATACGTGGCATAAAAGTAGAATTATCTAATTTTTTAAATTCTCTAACATCACTAAAACTTGATGTTTTATTTATTAAATTTTTAGTTATATTCGTTTTTTCTTTATCTATGTTTGGCATAATTATTTTATTTCCTTTCTAAAATAATTATTTATACTTTAAATAGTAATTATAATTATTTATAATTATAATATCAAAAATATAATTAAAATCAAGTTTTTTTATATAAATAATTATAAATAATTATTTATACTTTAAATAGTAAATATAATTATTTTATATAAATAATTATAATAGCATTAATATATTATTTTTATTACCATTTACCCGTGAAAATAACTTTCAATGCAGCACAGAGGACAATAGCAAAACAAACAATGAAAAACCCTTATAAAATAAGGGTTTTAAAATAATGGTATAATATATTAAATATTATATTAAAAAGAAAGGTTATAAAAATGTGAAAGAAAAAAAATACCGTTGATGGAAATAAAGTTGGACAAAATGACAATATTAAAATAGGAAATAATGATGTAAAAAATAATTCAAAAATAAAACAAAAAATTAAGGATAGTACTATTAATAATTATAATTTTATAGAAGAAAAAATAAGAACTATTTTAAATAGTAAAGAAAAAAATGAAGGTGAAAAATTATATAATTTTATAGAAATGATAAATGAATTAAAATTTTATAATTATGAATTAGAACAAAAAGTATGTAGATTAGAAAAACTAAACGAAATGAAAAATAATGTATATAAAAAATATGTTGAATTTAAAAAAAAATATGAAACACTTAAAGAAAATTGTGAAAAAGAATATGAAGAAGTTTATATAAAACTTGATGGGGAAAATGTTAATATTATATTTGAGTTAAAAAAATATTTAAAAAGTATTTTAAAAAATAATTATGATAAATTAGTGCATAATATAAAAATTACGAGAATTGATGACAATAGAAAGTCAATTATTTTAATAAATAAAAATAAAGGATATGGCGGGCAAAACGACATAGATATATTAATTCATAATTGATTAGAAATCAAAGCAAGTGAAGAAAAAGAATATGAAAATGTTGAATTGTGAAATTAGTAAATAACTTTATTTTCATAAAAATAAAAAATTAGAATACTTTATTAATTCCTGATATTTTCTTATTTGCATTTTTTATCAATGTTTATATCTTTGGGTAATCAATAAACACTTTTAATTAATTAAATCAATTTTTTATTTTTTTCATTTAACTATTTTCCATTAATTTATATATAAACTGGGCTCGCGGTGATTTTTTAAATTTTATGTAAATTACTATAAATTTAAAAAAAACTTTTGCCGTGCTTTTCAAAGTACTTGGGAAAAATTCTAAGCGTTAAGCGAAGAATTTTATAAAGGTTCCCAAATTTGTTTGAAAGATTTTCAAAACTTTTTTTAACTTTTAAGTCATTTTATCATAAAAAGTTAAAAAAATCAACCGCTCGCCCAAAAATTACTCCTTGTTGTTTCAGATTTCGTAGGTGTTTAGTTCTTGTGGTGCTTGTCATTTGTTGACTTGATTTTGTATTCAGTTGGCGAGGGTTTGAGTTGGGGTAATTCAGTGAACCGTATAATTTTGTTTATAATATTCTACTAAACCCTGTAATTTTTTAAAAAACCGCTCGGGAGTTTTTCGTGTGCGTTCAAACTCGACTAATTGAATTGTTCCGTCAGTTTTATAAACAATTAAGTCTGGATAAGCATTCAAATTGCCGTTTTCCATTTTTAACTCCCGCTCTGTTTGGTAATGTTCGATGTCGGTTTGACTACAAAGTCATTTAATCAGCATATCTTGGTGGGGCATTTCATAGCAATTTATTTTAATTGCTTTTTTGTGTTCACGCCCAACAAAAGTATTTCCCTTATGAGAAAGATAATAAATGTTTTTTCTTGTATGTTGGTCTATTTTATAAAAACCTTTTTTTAAATTTCGTTCTAAAATTCGTTTAGCACTTATAAATGATTTTTGTGTCAACAATGCAACTTGTTCTATGTTTAAGTATCCTCAACGATTTATCATCAGCAATATTTTTTCTAACTCACCCATAACATCAACTCCTTACCAACCACCGTTGTCTTACTGAAAGGGTGGGGTTTTTTCTTTTTTGTGTTCGCTTTTTTCTTTTAAGGGCACGGGCAAAAAGAAAAAAGGAACTAGGTGAGTTTATGTTGGTTATATTAATTGCAATTAATATAACCAACATAAACTCACCACTGCGGAACACAAACATTAAGCCGAAACCCCGTGCTATCAACAACGTTGGGAGTGCGGGGTTTCGGGTGATTGGCGTGCCAAAATGATTTGTGTTCCGCAGTCTAAACAATATTATATATGGTATTTAAAAGCACCATATTAATACCTAATAATTATATCTTAAATTTTAATATATTTAGTATTTTATTCAAAAAATACTAATAAATTTATTTAAAAAATATATAAAATTTATTAAATATTTTGTTTTGATATAGTAATGGTATTTATTTTGGTTTTCTATTGGAATAAAAAAGTAAGAAAAAAGGAGTTGATTTGCCAAACAGCAAAAACGATATGATCACGACCATATCTTGGTTTTGTTTATTCGTTGTCTTGCTACGCTGTGGTTTTATGCAAGTTCTCTGCTTTGTTGGTAGGGGAGTTAAGAACTCGGTAGGGGAATTAGTTTAAGTTGTCTAATTCCGCTAATAACTGGGTGAGTTCTTCTTCGGATAATTTTGGTGGGTCGCCCTTGTTTTTTTCATACAAGGTGTTATAATCATTAACAAGAGAATTATTCTCTTTATTTTTAATTAATGATTTTTTATTAGCAGAATACTTAGTTTTTACGAAAGATTGGTATTCTGCTTTTAATTTGTCGCTTTCATCACAAATTTGTTCGCGTGCTTGTTGGTAAGTTAACCCACTTAAAAATGGGTTTGTTGCTTGTTCTTTTTCGTATCTTCGAGCAGACACAGTTAAATAATGCAATTCTTTAATTGCAGTGTCTTTAATTGCTTGATAACCCGCCAAGCGATATTTATTATTATCACGCGTATTATAAATTCAGTAGGTAAAAAACATATCAAGACCAACCAAAAAGTATTTACCAGTTTTATCAATAAAACACATTATTTTTGGCACACAAATAAATTTGTCATAAATTTTGACTTTATAACTATCTTTGCGGGTAGGGTGTTGGCGAACAATTTTTTTGGGTAAGTAAAAATTAGAGATATGTTTTTTCTCGTCAAGTTGATTAATAACTTTATGATTAAACCCATTTATCTCAACAAAGTGATAATTGAGTTGTTCTGTTTGTTGTAATTGTTGCATAATAATATTGCTCCTTTCTGCCGTTTTGAGCGAATTTAAACGCTTTATTGGCGTTGATATTTTCCAAAATGTAGAATAATTCTTTTTGGTTATTTCAACGCTGATATAAACTGAATTTTGTGTTGTTTTGATATATTAAATAAAAAAATAGGTAGAATGAACTTTTTTTCATTCTACCTATACACAAAAATTAAATAAATGTTATAATTTAACTGACCTACCAAAAGGTGGGGGTTAAATCAATAACCTAATTAAGTGGTTTGTTGGACCGCTTAATAGGTGTATAGAAGAATGACTGATGGGTCATTTTTCTTTTTGTTTATTTAGTTGTTTTTATTTTACCACAAAGGGGGATTAAATAATTTAATTTCAACTCCTTTTTGTGTAACAAATAAAAAGGGAAATAACAGACCGCTATTTCCACAAACATTATAATAATTGATAAACATATTCTAAGGTAAATAAAATATGTTAAGATGTTTATGGAAACACAGTTGTTGTTCAAAAATCGTTGTGTTTCCGTTTTTAATTGTCCTAGCAATTTAATTGCTAACATTTACATTGTACAACAGATAAATAAATTTATCAATAAATTTTAAAAAAACAAAAAAACCTTAGTAAAATAAGGTGTTTTTGTTTAAACCTAATTTATAAAGGTGATGTATTTTAAATACATCGTTGTTAATATAACATAATTTAATTGATAATATTAAATTCTCTAACACTATATTCAAGTTCGTCAGTGTTTTTGTTATTTTTGTGAAGATATTTAATTTCAATTGTTTTAGTATCTTTATTAAATACTTTGTTTAAATTATCCGCAGTTTCGTTTCAAGTAACACATTTAATATTTTGTCCGTCATCATTTACATAAAATGAAAACAAATTGCGTTGAATATTATTTTTGTCAGTAATTGTTTTAAACATTGCTTTATCAGCAAAAATAACATCTACCTCTTTTATAAATAATTGATTATTTTGAAAATTTCTGTACATATAAAAAATTCCTTTCATTAATTAAAGTATTTTATAAATAATAATTTTTAAACTAATAAAAGAAATTAATAGCATAATAGATTAAATAAAATAAATACTTTAATTAATTTTAACTCAATTATAAATATTTTAAAATATTTATTTGTTTAAATGTTGAATTAAATAATCTAAACAAGTGGGGTCAACCGCAATTTTTTTAATAAATAACTTACCACTTGGTAGCGTTGTTTTTAAATAGCATTCTCCGATTTTAATAGTTTTCAGGTCGTTCGGGTGAACAATAAACTCATCCACCGCACGCACCGAACCCATATCAGCGGTGTTATTTTTAAAATCAAGTTGGCGAGTTAGTTTTTCGGTTTCTTGGGTACCAAAGACACTCGCTACATATTCCGCCGTGTTCGGGTCTTTAATGTTATGACAAACAATAGTGCTAACATTTCCGAAGATAGTGTCTGTTAAATTCATATTGTTTGTTTTTAAATCATTTATTGTTTGAAATGACAAGAAACATTGATAATTAAAACTACGCGACTTATTTATCAAATTGACAATAGTTTCACTTGCAAAGACATTAAACTCATCTAAAACAATGTTAATTTTTTGATTAACTGGTTTTAGGGTAGTTAATTCTTTTAAGTCTTGGATTATGATTTTACCAACCGCACCCGCCAACTCGGGGTATTTCAAAGAATTTATACTAAACAAAATCGTTTTATGTTTTGTGATCAATTCAAGTAAACTATTATTTTTGCCAAGCGAATTATTTAATTGCATAGAACAAATATCTAATTTACTATACATACCAACAATTTCTTTTTCTTCAAAATTACTAAGTTTAATTTGGTTAGGTTCTACTATGCCACCAATCAATACTCTTAAATTCCCAAGTTGGAAATAATCTGTAATGTTTTTTAGCGTTATAGGAATTTTCTTTTTTATTAAAACATCTAATAAAATTAATAAATAATGTTTTGCCTTATCACGATAAAAAGGTTCTGAAAAATCAAACAATGACATTATCTTATCCGATAACACAACACTATCTTTTGTCGCAAAGGGGTTGTATTCAGTTGACCCACCAATTTCTCAAATAAAGGCGTTAGGGTCTTGTTTTTTAACTTTATTAATTAAATCAACATCTCCCTTCCCATCAATAATAATTGTGGTCTGTTTAAATATTTGATTTAATTGTTTTACCAAAAACATTAATGTTGTTGTTTTACCACTCCCCGTTGTCCCAACCAATAAAGTATGTTGAGTTAAATTAGTTTTAAGAATACCATACTTATTATTAAGGGCAAGCATTTTTAACTGTAATGTTTTAAATTCTTTATCACTTGCTTTGTTTGATTTTTGTTGTTTTGTTTTAGGACTATCCATATTATCTATTTTATGACTTACATAAAATCAAAAGAAAAATAAAAACGCAATAATAAACAAAATAATTGAAATTAACCAACTATATTTATCAGCATAAGCAATATGAAAATTTTTAAAATCTAGTGTATGGTATTTTAAAAACATAATAATAATTGCCGAAGCACAATTTATCAAACATACAAGCATAAACGGTATTACTAAAATAAAAATAAACCAATAAATAATTTTATTGCTAATATTTTTATCTCGCCAATTAATAATTTTTTTTCACATTTTAAACACCTACCTTTCTATAAAAAAATGTCGTTTGTGCTGCATTGAAAGTTATTTTAACGAATAACATATTAACTCAATGCAATATAAACGATTTTATTTATTTAATGCTTCTTGGTTGATTTTAATTGCTTCAAGCATTTTGTTTCATTCACATTGATAAAGATTTATTAAGTACTGTCCTTGTCAAATTTCACTTTTGACATGTATTTTAGCGTCATTATCATATAATCAGATAATATATTCATCTGTGCTTTTGATACCAACCGCAAGTGATTTACCCCTCCGCGAACCGTGAATGCATTTTTTACTAATTCACACCGACAAACCTTTATGTTTGGGAATAGAAAATAAAACTGCTTTCTCGGTTTCGCGTTTTAGTTTTCTGCGTGCGAAAATGTTAACTGTTACTCAATCGGTTTGCTTTGGTTCCATAATTTATGTTTCCTTTCCTAGGTTATTAATGTCTTCTTGGGTACCGATTGCTTTGATTTCTTCGCTTGTGGCGATAACTTGCAAAATATAGCGTTTATCATTGATACTAAATAAGCAAAGTCCCTTTTTAGGTGTTAAAATAACATTTTTCTCATACGCATTTATCATATTGTTATCAGTCAATAATTCAGTATAATTTTGCAAACCGATTGAATTTAAGTGATGAATAAATTGATAAGTACACTGTTCAATTATTCCCCGTGCTTGGCGTTTAACATTTTCGCCGTGCTGGGTAAAGTCACCGATACTTTGCGTTAAAATATATAAAATTCCGTTAAATTTACGACAAGTTTTCGATAAAGTAAATAAATAATTAAGGGCAAGCAAATTATCTTCGTTAATTAATAAGTGTGCTTCATCCACCGCAATACAAATTCAACTCTGTTGCTCAAGTGGTAAGTTTAAATTATCTTCCTTATTTTTTTTCATAACACGGTCAAGCAACGCTAACAACAAATACATTTGGGCGTTAGCAATTGTTTTTGATTTTGCCATATTGTAAATATCAAAAACAATCAAGTCGCTTTTAATTTCTAAGGTACTAACACCATTAAATAGGGTGCCGTCTGCTCCCTTGGTTAGTTTTCACAACATTTTTTCTAACAAAGTATCTTGTTCTTTTTGATATACCAAGTTATATAAATCAGTTAAAATTGGATAATCTTTTCGAGATAATTTTTTTAAATTTGTATCAGCAGTAATTTTAAAGTTTTTATATAATTGAATAATATATTCTTGTAATTTAGCAAGGTCTATATTTGTTAAATCACTATACAAATTTTTAAACCATTGTTCTAGTAATGAAATGTGTTCGGAAAAATTATCAGTAAAGATTTCTAAGGGGTTAATTTTTGCTTTTGGGTTATTACCAAATTCAATAATTTCTCCACCGTGGTAATTGGCAAAACTACCATATTCGCGTTGTGGGTCAATAATATAAATTTTTGTGTTATTACAATATAATCAATTTAATTGCTTTTTCACATTAAAAGTTTTTCCAAACCCCATCTGACCAACAATAAAAGCGTTATGACTTGCTCTTACTGATGACTTGGTTTTTATATCAAAGATAATGGGTTGTATTTGTTCATTTTCACCCATTATTAACCCGCGAGGGTCATTTAATGGTTTACTTGGAAACGGTCAAGCACTCGCAAGAGTAATCGTTGCCATTTCTTGCTCGATGTTTTTTAATTTATCATTATTGTTAAATAACAAAAATTTATATGTTGTAAATTGGCGAAATGTCAAATCATTAATAGTAAAACGATTTCTTATCATTTCATTTTTTAAATTTGAAACAACTTGGTCTAAACCAGTTTTACTATCAGCAAAGCAAGTGAAAATAATTGAAACCATTTTTAAGGTTTCACCCCCAACTTGAATAAGTTGTAATAACTCATTAAAATTTTGTAAATATAAGTTATATTCAATATCTTCACTTGCTTTTTTAGTTTCTTGGTCTTGTGCTCTTCGTATAGCACGGTCAAGCAATTTAAACGCTGTCATATTATCTAAATGGTGAACACGAAGCGAAATATTGACATTTTCTATTTCGCTAAAATTACTCAACCACATATCATTAACAGTCAACGGAAATTGATTAACAGTAAGATAACTAACAAATTTATTATTATCCAGTTTCAAATAATTTGCAGTTTCTTTAATCGATGTTGGTAATGTTGAAATTGATGTATTTGTTGGTATGATTTTTTTATCAACAATTTTCTTAATTTCTTCGCTTGTTGGCAAAGTCAAAGAAAGATGTTGATTATACGATAACAACGATAATTCAAGTTTTTTATCGTTATTATTAGTGAAAACAATTAAATAATAATTTTGTTCGAGTTTTAAATTTTGGTTTTCCAAGTATTCAGACATCGACAAAAAATTATTTAATTGGTGTTTTTGTGAATTTTTTAAACTATCTTGCTTTAAAGTCTGTGTAAGATAGTTTTTATTTTTGTTAAAATTCAACTTACTATCAATTTTGATAATTTCAAAATTAAAATTTAGTCCACGCAAATAATTAGAAAAGTCATAAATCGGTGTATTGCGTTCTTCTTGCGTTGACAATGTTAAATCAACGGTATTTATTTTATATATAAGTGCTTGTTTTTTGTTAAAAATAACACGGTTATTGATAATTTGTATGTTGTTCGTGTTTTCTATTTTATGATTTTTATTTTTAAATAAGAACACAATAGCAACAAAAATCACATAGTATAATTTTTCACCATTTTTATTAGGTGCAATCAAAAATATTGTTAAAATAGCAACAATAACAGTTGTAATAACCCCCGCCAGCAAGGATAATTTTGCAAGCAAAGTCAAAGATAAAGTTATCAAAACCACCGCGGCAAAAATAATAAAAAGTTCTTGTCAACCAATACCACCAAGAGCATTGGAAACAGTAAATCTGACTTTACTTGCTTTTTTAGTGATAATTTTTGTGTTATTTTCCATTGTTTTTGTCTCCTTTTTCTTTCTTTGTTGTTTTAGTGTTTTCTTGTTGTAAAACACTGTCTTTATTTGTTTTCTGTTTTCGTTGTTCTTTGAATGTTTGATAATCACTTATATTTGTCATAACTTTATCTTTCGTTTTCATTGCTTGACCAGCAAAGGCACTGGCAACACCCCCCGTATTAGGGTTAAAACCACCAAACAAAGTCCCCGCTGCCGCATCTTTAAATGGGGTACCGCTTTTCATTGCACTACTTATCCCTTGGGTTAAACCAATTGGTTTACCAACTACATTACGAGCGGCAAATTTCCCCGATTTTCACGCGAATTTACCGCCAATTTTAGCAAGGTTAGTTGCCATTCCAAACGACATCAGATTACCGATACTATCGCTCATCGCTGTATTACCGCCAATTAAACTTGTTATAATTTGTGGTGATTTTGCAACGGCAAAACCAAAGGCAAAGATACCAAGTAAGATAAAGATTGGTTGTGATAAAGAATTAGGCATAAATGTTGCCACTTGCCCCAACACCGCAATACTCATAATAAATATGTTGTAAGTTATAAACATAAAGGCATAACTTATAAATCGCCCAATAACCATATCTTTTCAATTACGAAATTGTTGTCCTTGGTCGGTGACACTCATTACAACAACCACGGGCGAGTAACACAATAAGATAAACAATTCAATTACCCGCCAAAATAAAAACAAACAAACAGTAAACATAATATAAACCATAAAACACTCAGAAATCAAACAAATAATATAACTAAAAGACCCACTATCATCAAAAGTCCACGACACTGGAATATAACTAAAATGATGAACACCATTAACAAACGACGAATTAAAAATCGCCAAAGCAATATTATTTGTATCTATTGGGGCATTTTGCAAAAACAATTTAACAACCATCGTCATAATTGTATTTGCCATAATAAACAATGTCGGTATTAAAGGAATGGCAATAATGATGATAAGTATATTTGTAATTGCCGCTTTTATTTCGTGGCGGCGATTGTTATACATTCACGCTATCGCTTTTGTGCCAATAATGACAATTAACATCGCCATTGCAATACCAAACAACAACCAATATATCGTGCTAATATTATTCATACTAAATAATTGTTCGCTTAACGCTCCCCCACCAATAAAGTATACGACATCTTGCATTCCACCCAACAACCAAACAATCGGTTTGATAAAAATAAGATACAAAATAGCACAAAAACTATTTATTGCTCACCCAATAATGTCCCCCATTATGTTTGACCCGCCAGTTGTTTCTACTGTTTCAACATTTAAAGTATTAGAAAAAAATGTTTGGATATTAGTTGCTGGTTCGGTATTTGGCAAAAACCACAAAACCGCCGCTAATATCGCAATCACAATACAACCAATAATTAACAAGGGTATCATTGCGATTGCCAATATTGTAAATATTTTTTTAAAATAGTAAGCGATAAATTGCTCTAACCCTTGTTTTAATATTGGTTTTTTTGATTTTATAACCGTTAAATTATCTTGTTTTCGTTTTCAGAACAACATATTTACACCCCTAACTTGTGATTGGGGCGATAGTATCTTTAAACGCCAAGACAATTACACTTGCAAGAATAACAATTAACAAGCAAATTAAAACTCACATTACTTTTTTTAATTGTTTCTTTGCGGTTGCTACTATCAGCGTTAAATTTACCCCCAATCGCATAAACACCAATCATAATAATTGCTGATACAACTGCAATAGCAATTAATATTGGCAAAGCAATCCCTAAAATTTTGTTAAGTAAATCATTTACCCCGCTTGTTGCTAACAAAGTCAACATTATTCATCACCGCCTTTATTATTTTGTGCTTCTTTTTCTGCTTCTTCTTTTCTAACTTTTTCAACTAATTTATCGTGGCGGCGTTTGTTAATTTTTGGTAAAAAATATTTATCAAAGACAAATCTTTTAAACAACAAATATGCCAGACCAAGACCCGCCAAGACACCCGCAACAACGCCAATAATTCACAGTTTGCTATCCTTACCTTTATTATTGTTATCGGGTGTCTTGCTGTCTTTGATTTGCAAGGTAAATTGTTCTGATGTCGCATTATTGTATTTAACAGTAATGTTTACTTTGTCATTTGGTTTAAAATCACTTTGGTTTAAAACAAACGAAACTTTATCTTTCTCATAATTGCTGGTATTTACCCCATCAATTTTGATATCACTTGGGATTTGCGTTTTTAACTGCTCGACAACTTGCTCTTTTGTCAACGGTTCGGTTGCTGACAGTTTACCATTGGTTTTAAATCAGTCCGCAACAGCACTCGCAATTTGACTATCACTTGCTAGTTGTTGTCAATTTTTTACTATCTGCAAAAAGATTGTTTAATTGACTAGCACTATACCCACGGATATTGTCGTATCCATTTGCTTTCGCTCAAATTTCAAATTGTTTCCCATTATCCGTGTTTCAATATTCTTTTATTTCTTTTTCTTTCTTTTCGTTTATTTGTAAATAAACATTTTCGGTATGACCTAGGTTGTCTGACAGTTCAACAACATATTTACCCTCCTTTGTGTTTAATTGCGACCCATCAAGTTTTATCCCGTTTGTAGCGTCAATATTGCTTGATTGTGATGTTTTATTTCATTGATCATCACAACCATACACAAACCCAGTTATCACACTGCTTGGTGTTGGTTTAACGATTGTGATAATACTTTCACTACTTGCATAGTAAAAAGTGTTAACTGGGTTTGTTAGGTTACTTGTATCAATTTGAAAAAGATAATCTTTTATTACCGTTGCGGTTGATGATGTTGGTGTTACATCGATTTTTAAATCAAC
>NZ_CP031091.1 GCF_003339775.1 Spiroplasma phoeniceum P40 | reverse complement strand
TTTGGCACGCCAATCACCCGAAACCCCGCACTCCCAACGTTGTTGATAGCACGGGGTTTCGGCTTAATGTTTGTGTTCCGCAGTGGTGAGTTTATGTTGGTTATATTAATTGCAATTAATATAACCAACATAAACTCACCTAGTTCTTTTTTCTTTTTTGCCGTGCCTTAAAAGAAAAAAGCGAACCGAAAAAGAAAAAACCCACCCTTTCAGTAAGACAACGGTGGTTGGTAAGGAGTTGATGTTATGGGTGAGTTAGAAAAAATATTGCTGATGATAAATCGTTGAGGATACTTAAACATAGAACAAGTTGCATTGTTGACACAAAAATCATTTATAAGTGCTAAACGAATTTTAGAACGAAATTTAAAAAAGGTTTTTATAAAATAGACCAACATACAAGAAAAAACATTTATTATTTTCTCATAAGGGAAATACTTTTGTTGGCGTGAACACAAAAAAAGCAATTAAAATAAATTGCTATGAAATGCCCCACCAAGATATGCTGATTAAATGACTTTGTAGTCAAACCGACATCGAACATTACCAAACAGAGCGGGAGTTAAAAATGGAAAACGGCAATTTGAATGCTTATCCAGACTTAATTGTTTATAAAACTGACGGAACAATTCAATTAGTTGAATTTGAGCGAACACGAAAAACTCCCGAGCGGTTTTTTAAAAAATTACAGGGTTTAGTAGAATATTATAAACAAAATTATACGGTTCACTGAATTACCCCAACGCAAACACTCGCCAACTGAATACAAAATCAAGTAAATAAATGGCAAGCACCACACGAACTAAACACCTACGAAATCTTAAACAACAAGGATTAATTTTTGGGCGAGCGGTTGATTTTTTTAAATTTTTATGATAAAATAACTTAAAAGTTAAAAAAAGTTTTGAAAATCTTTCAAACAAATTTGGGAACCTTTATAAAATTCCTCGCTTAACGCTTAGAATTTTTCCCAAGTACTTTGAAAAGCACGGCAAAAGTTTTTTTTAAATTTATAGTAATTTACATAAAATTTAAAAAATCACCGCGAGCCCAATTTAATAGATAATAAATTAGTTATCAATTATTATCATTGCTAATAAAAATAATTGAAATGTTTTTTTGATAACTTTATAATATTCTTCATTTGTAGATATTTTAAAATCTTGTTGGATTTCATCCCATTCATTATTATGTCTTATACATAACTTATTTAAATTTTTAAATAATTCCTCCTTTAAAAATTTATTTTCTAATTTAATCTCATCTTTATATTTTTCTGCTGTAGTTTGTAATAATCTTAACAATTTTATATGGTCAGAAAATCTTAATGTAGTTTTTTTCATATAATCACTTATAATGTCTTTTCATTCAATCTCAGTTATATCATCTGAGTTAATATCATTTAATGATAATAATAATTTTAGATTACTTTTGTTTAAAATAAAATAATCTAAATTATTATTTTTTATTTTATTTCAACTTAATTTTAAATTATTAACTATAAAATTAAGTTTGTTTTCTATGTTTATTAAGTTATTTAATTTATTTGTTTTTGTACTTTCTTTAAGTTTGTTAAATTCATTTATCATATTTGTTTCTAAATAGTTCCTTAAATTTTTGATATATTCAAAATAATTTAATAAATTAAATTGATTGTTTTTAACTTTATTAATTATTTCTAAACTCTTTTCTTCACTAATACTATTCTCATTTTCTTCAATTATTCTAAAAATATCTGAAAAATGCATTTCAATAAATTCATTTGTTTCATATCCAAATAGTTTTAATGAACATTTATCAAGGACATCAGTTAAATATTTTACTAAAAAAAATTCACTACTCATTTCAATTATTCTAAATATTGATTTAATTATGTATTTGTTTGTTATTTTTAAATTTAAAATATTATTCATAGTTATTTAATTAATTAAATATTTTCTTAATAAAATATTTATTATTATTCTTTGTGCCATTTCATCAAAAATAGCAATGTAAAATGATTTATTTTTAGCATAAGTTTTAGAATATTTCATAAAATGATTTTCCATTTGTTCTTTTGTCATATATAAAGTTTTTTCAAAACCATTAACCATTTTAAAATATGCTACATAGCCTATAATTTGTAATTTTTCTCGTTCATCTTCATTTTGTACTCAATTAAAACTAGTTCCTTTTAAACGGTCATAATTTACTAATTCACCAACTCTAACATCTGATACTGACATATCTAAAAATTGCCCGCTCCATAAAGCTAATTGAATATAATTTTTATAACCTATTTCATATTTAATTTTTTCAATTTCTTTCTCTTCTTTCATTTCTTCTTCTCAAATTTCATTTAAAATTTGTTCTGAATGTTCATCACTTTTTTTAAGTAATTTATTTAATTTTGCCATATTTTTCTCCCTATAAATTCATTTCCACAAACATTATACCATTATTCTAAAACCCTTATAAAATAAGGGTTTTTCATTGCTTGTTCTCCTATCGTCCTCTGTGCTGCATCGAACGTTATTTTTACGAGGAACTGGTAATAAAATGTTATTTATTAAAATAATTATAAAATATTACTTGTAATATTTGTAATATAAGTAATATTTTATATAAAATGCTTGATTTATCTTATTTTTATTATAAAATATTACTTGTAATATTTGTAATACTAATATATAAGAAAGGAAAAACAAAGTGCCAATTTTAGATAAAAAAGATATAGATATTGAAAAAAAACTTAACAAAACTGTTTCTTTTTCTGATGAAATAAAAAAAGATAAAAGAATTAAATTAACTCCTATGACTTGTAAAGTTAACTTAATTTTAAAATTTAATGAATTAGCACAGCAAAGAAAATGGAGTAAGACAACTTTAATGAATGAAATATTAGAAGAATATTTTAATAGATTGGAGAATAATAAAAATGAAGATGATTAGTTTTTGTAATAAAAAAGGTGGGGTCGGAAAAACGACATTATGCAAAAATGTTGCTTATAAATTAGCAGATGATAATAAAAGAGTTTTGTTGATTGATTTAGATACTCAAGCAAGTTTAAGTTATTTATTACAGTATGAAAATATAGATATGTCAAAATCACTGCATAAAATTATTGCGAGTGATTGTGAAATACCTATAAATAAAGTAATTCAACCAACAAAGTATAAAAACATTGATATTATTGTTGGCGGGGAAACATTACGAAAAACATTACCAATTATGAGAGAAATTTATGATAATAAAAATTGATACTTAATAGGTTTACAAGTTTACAAAATTAATAAGGATACACTGGATGGTTATGATTATGTGTTGATTGACTATCCACCAACAACGGATGATTTAAGTTTAAATTGACTAATATTTAGTGATTTAATTGTTATTCCAACAAATTGTGATAGTACAAGTTTTAAAGGAATATTAGACTTAAATAATAATTTAGATTTAATAATAACTGAATTAAAGCGGTCAAAACCAATACTAAAAATAGTATTTAATAATATTAGTGATAATGATAATCGTGCTAAAATAATGAAATGATTAAATAAATATAATTTTAGTAAATTATTGTCTAATGTTGAAATTAAAACATCTGAGATTTTTACCACATCTAATAATGATTTTATAAGTATTTGGGAGAACCCGTATTATTGGCGGCAAAAACAAGCATACGAAGAACTCATCAAGGAAATCAAATAACAATGAAAAAAGTAGATGAAAATATTTGTTTAGTTCCATATTGTCAAGAAAATAATTCTATTATTGAAATAGATAGTCCTTTTTGTATAGAACACTCAGAAAAATTTAAAGACTTTGCCAAAAACTATGATGGCAGAAATCAAATAAAAAATATGTTAAGAACAGATATAAAATTATCAAATGAATTAATTATTAATATGATATCTTGTTTTTGTGATGAAGAAGAAAATAAATATCAGCAATTACGAATGAATTAAAATTGTGAAAACTAACAATAATATCAAAAAAACCACACCTATAAATTAGATGTGGTAAAATAATATTAGTAAGCGACTTCTTCTCCTTACTCGTTAAAATTATATAAAGTGATAGTAATTTATCTCCAAATAAATTACTATCGTGGAAACACTAGCAACGAACTAGCGTTTCCACAGACAATTTTAACATATTTCTTGGTGGTATTTTTGTGGTACCATTGTGAAATATGTTAGAAATTGTTTTGTGGGAATAGTGTTGTTGTGCTATTCTCTTTTTTGTTAAAAAGAGAATTCAGAAAGGAATACAGAAATGAAAAAACTACTAAGTATCTTAACAATCTCAACTTTAACAGCGAGCGTTCCCGCTCCGTTGCTAGCAGCAGTACCACTAACTAGTACTTTGACATCTAAAAAAGATGTTACAACTGGATTTGATATAAATATTAAAGATGAAAATTGAAAAAGAATAAATAAGTCAGATTATAAAACTGAATTTAATAAATCAAATAAAAAATGATATATTATTATTTTTTATTCTGAATATATGGACAAAAATCAATTTACTGTAACTAAAGATAATATATCTGTTGCGGGGGTAACTTATGATGGAATAGCGGCAAATGGCGGATTTTATAAAAATCCAACAATTTATCGTTGAGATGGTGTTGGCGAACCTAATTTACCCGAAATAAATTCTAACACCGGTCAAATTACTAATTGAATTGCTGATAAAACAAAATTTCAACAAGGAATTTCGTTTGCCCTTGCTGAAAATAATAAAACAGCAAAGTGGTCTAACGCTGGAATGCGTTTAACTGTTGATGGGGAGTTAAACATTGATATCGATAATAAAAATATTGAAGAAGTTTATTGAGATGGAACAAAACAAAAAATTCTCGACCATAAAGTAAATATCAATGTTAAACCCGAAACTAGTGAAAAGACCCATAAATTACTTATTAAATATGATATCAATGGGACAAAATACACGAGTGAAGAAATTGAAGTTGTTATGGCGGCAAAAATTAACCCACCAGCAACAAGTAAACAAGAAAATTTAAGTGAGTTAATTAAAACGACTGATTTAGGAAATATCTTAGATAACAACGACAATACTATTTTTTCAGCAATTACACAAAAAAACGCACGAACTGTTGATTTTTCGCAAATTAAAATAACTGATAAAACAGATACCCAAGCAACCTTATCAGCGATAGAGGGTAGCAAGAGTTATCATGGTTCGGTTGATGTTAAATACAATGTTGTTTCAGCAACGACAGTTGATTTAAAAATTGATGTAACATCAACGGCAAGTGGAATTCAAATTGATAGTGATTATTTGGCACAACTGGATAGTAGTAAAATGACAAACAAAGTTGATACATTTTATTACTCCAATGGAAAAAGCACAATAAAAATCAAACAACCTTCAACCGGAAATTTCATAACTGGTATTGTCTATGGTTGTGATGAAAAGTGAAATAAAACATCACAATCAAGCAATATTGACCCTACAACTGGTTTGGAGATTGATAAGGGGCAGTATGGTTCGGTTGATGGGCGTTATTTAATTGAATTGCAACATAAAGATTTACCAACGCATACAAAAGCTATTTATTTGCAAATATCAGAAAAACAAAAAATAGAACATTATTGGGATACACCAAAAGGGAAACAATTTGAAATCTGAGCAGAAGATAACGGAGAAAAAAATATTCGTGGTTATGGTGCTAGTCAGTTAAACAATTTGTTTGCAGTATCAAAGACTTGAAAACAAAGTTTAGCACACTTAGATTTAAAATTAGATAACTTTGTTGTTGATAACATTAAAAATGTTAGTCAAGATGAAATTGATACCTATAAAACAAAAATGCTTGCTAGTGTAAAAGAACAAGTTGAAAACTATGTCCCCGATGTTGTAGAAAATACAGACTATAAAATTCTAGTTGATAATCTTGTTTCTGGTGATTGAACGACGAGCAATGATGTTAAAGTGCAAGCGGTCAACGGTAGTACAAAACTGTTAAGTTTTGCTATCAAAACAATTCCAGTGCAACAAAAAGAACAAGCAACCCCCCTAACATCAACACCCGACAACAATAAAAAAGAAGGCGATAGTAAATTGTGAATTATTGGCGTTGTTGCTGGTGTTTTGGCGGGTCTTGGTCTGGCATATTTGTTGTTTAAAAGATTTGTCTTTGATAAATATATTTATCCGAAAATCATTGCTCGTCGCCACAATAAACTTGTTGAACAAATTAAAAAAGAAGAGGCAGAAAAAGAAGCACAAAATAATAAAAAAGGTGGTGATGAATAATGATGACTTTGTTAGCAACAAGCGGGGTAAACGATTTACTTAACAAAATTTTAGGGATTGCTTTGCCAATATTAATTGCTATTGCAGTTGTATCAGCAATCATTATGATTGGTGTTTATGCGATTGGGGGTAAATTCAATGCTGATAGTAGTAACCGCAAAGAAACAATTAAAAAAGTAATGTGAGTTTTAATTTGCTTGTTAATTGTTATTCTTGCAAGTGTAATTGTCTTGGCGTTTAAAGATACTATCGCTCCAATCACAAGTTAGGGGGTGTAAATATGTTATTGCGAAAACGAAAACAAGATAATTTAACGGTTATAAAGTCAATAAAACCAATTTTAAAACAAGGGTTAGAGCAATTTGTCGCTTACTATTTTAAAAAAATATTTACAATATTGGCAATCGCAATGATACCCTTGTTAATTATTGGTTGTATTGTAATTGCGATATTATCGGCGATATTGTGGTTTTTGCCAAATACCGAACCAGCAACTAATATCCAAACATTTTTTTCTAATACTTTAAATGTTGAAACAGTAGAAACAACTGGCGGGTCAAACATAATGGGGGACATTATTGGGTGAGCGATAAATAGTTTTTGTGCTATTTTGTATCTTATTTTTATCAAACCGATTGTTTGGTTGTTGGGTGGAATGCAAGATGTCGTCTACTTTATTGGTGGGGGAGCATTAAGCGAGCAATTATTTAGTATGAATAATATTAGCACGATATATTGGTTGTTGTTTGGTATTGCAATGGCAATGTTAATTGTCATTATTGGCACAAAAGCTATTGCGTGAATGTATAACAATCGCCGCCACGAAATAAAAGCGGCAATTACAAATACACTTATCATCATTATTGCCATTCCTTTAATACCGACATTGTTTATTATGGCAAATACAATTATGACGATGATTGTTAAATTGTTTTTGCAAAATTCCCCAATAGATACAAATAATATTGCTTTGGCAATTTTTAACAGTAGTTTTATGAATGGTGTTCATCATTTTAGTTATATTCCTGTGTCGTGGACTTTTGATGATAGTGGGTCTTTTAGTTATATTATTTGTTTGGTCTCGGAGTGTTTTATGGTTTATATTATGTTTACTGTTTGCTTGTTTTTATTTTGGCGGGTAATTGAATTGTTTATCTTATTGTGTTACTCGCCCGTGGTTGTTGTAATGAGTGTCACCGACCAAGGACAACAATTTCGTAATTGAAAAGATATGGTTATTGGGCGATTTATAAGTTATGCCTTTATGTTTATAACTTACAACATATTTATTATGAGTATTGCGGTGTTGGGGCAAGTGGCAACCTTTATGCCGAACTCTTTATCGCAACCAATCTTTATCTTACTTGGTATCTTTGCCTTTGGGTTTGCGGTTGCAAAATCACCACAAATTATAACAAGTTTAATTGGCGGTAATACAGCGATGAGCGATAGTATCGGTAATCTGATGTCCTTTGGAATGGCAACTAACCTTGCTAAAATTGGCGGCAAATTCGCGTGAAAATCGGGGAAATTTGCCGCTCGCAATGCAGTTGGAAAACCAGTTGGTTTAACCCAAGGGATAAGTAGTGCAATGAAAAGCGGTACCCCATTTAAAGAAGCAACAGCGGGGACTTTGTTTGGTGGTTTTAACCCTAATACGGGGGGTGTTGCCAGTGCCTTTGCGGGTCAAGCAATGAAAACCAAAGATAAGGTTATGACAAATATAAGTGATTATCAAACATACAAAGAACAACGAAAACAGAAAACAAATAAAGACAGTGTTTTACAACAAGAAAACACTAAAACAACAAAGAAAGAAAAAGGAGACAAAAACAATGGAAAATAACCCAAAAATAATCACTAAAAAAGCAAGTAAAGTCAGATTTACTGTTTCCAATGCTCTTGGTGGTATTGGTTGACCAGAACTTTTTATTGTTTTTGCCGCAGTGGTTTTGATAACTTTATCTTTGACTTTCCTTGCAAAATTATCCTTGCTGGCGGGGGTTATTACAACTGTTATTGTTGCTATTTTAACAATATTTTTGATTGCACCTAATAAAAATGGTGAAAAATTATACTATGTGATTTTTGTTGCTATTGCGTTCTTATTTAAAAATAAAAATCATAAAATAGAAAACACGAACAACATACAAATTATCAATAACCGTGTTGCATTTAAAGATAAACAAGCACTTATATATAAAATAAATGCTGTTGATTTAACATTGTCAACGCAAGAAGAACGCAATACCCCGATTTATGACTTTTCAAATTATTTGCGTGGACTAAATTTTGATTTTGAAATTATCAAAATTGATAGTAAGTTGAATTTTGACAAAAATAAAAACTATCTTACACAGACTTTAAAGCAAGATAGTTTAAAAAATTCACAAAAACATCAATTAACTAATTTTTTGTCGATGTCTGAATACTTGGAAAACCAAGATTTAAAACTCGAACAAAATTATTATTTAATTGTTTTCACTAATAACAATGATAAAAAACTTGAATTATCGTTGTTATCATATAATCAACATCTTTCTTTGACTTTGCCAACAAGCGAAGAAATTAAGAAAATTGTTGATAAAAAAATCATACCAACAAATACAGCAATTTCAACATTACCAAAAACAATTAAAGAAACTGCAAAATATTTGCAACTGGATAATAATAAATTTGTTAGTTATCTTACTGTTAATCAATTTCCGTTGACTGTTAATGATATGTGGTTGAGTAATTTTAGCGAAATAGAAAATGTCAATATTTCGCTTCGGGTTCACCATTTAGATAATATGACAGCGTTTAAATTGCTTGACCGTGCTATACGAAGAGCACAAGACCAAGAAACTAAAAAAGCAAGTGAAGATATTGAATATAACTTATATTTACAAAACTTTAATGAGTTATTACAACTTATTCAAGTTGGGGGTGAAACCTTGAAAATGGTTTCACTTGTTTTCACTTGCTTTGCTGATAGTAAAACTGGTTTAGACCAAGTTGTTTCAAATTTAAAAAATGAAATGATAAGAAATCGTTTTACTATTAATGATTTGACATTTCGCCAATTTACAACATATAAATTTTTGTTATTTAACAATAATGATAAATTAAAAAACATCGAGCAAGAAATGGCAACGATTACTCTTGCGAGTGCTTGACCGTTTCCAAGTAAACCATTAAATGACCCTCGCGGGTTAATAATGGGTGAAAATGAACAAATACAACCCATTATCTTTGATATAAAAACCAAGTCATCAGTAAGAGCAAGTCATAACGCTTTTATTGTTGGTCAGATGGGGTTTGGAAAAACTTTTAATGTGAAAAAGCAATTAAATTGATTATATTGTAATAACACAAAAATTTATATTATTGACCCACAACGCGAATATGGTAGTTTTGCCAATTACCACGGTGGAGAAATTATTGAATTTGGTAATAACCCAAAAGCAAAAATTAACCCCTTAGAAATCTTTACTGATAATTTTTCCGAACACATTTCATTACTAGAACAATGGTTTAAAAATTTGTATAGTGATTTAACAAATATAGACCTTGCTAAATTACAAGAATATATTATTCAATTATATAAAAACTTTAAAATTACTGCTGATACAAATTTAAAAAAATTATCTCGAAAAGATTATCCAATTTTAACTGATTTATATAACTTGGTATATCAAAAAGAACAAGATACTTTGTTGGAAAAAATGTTGTGAAAACTAACCAAGGGAGCAGACGGTACCTTGTTTAATGGTGTTAGTACCTTAGAAATTAAAAGCGACTTGATTGTTTTTGATATTTACAATATGGCAAAATCAAAAACAATCGCTAACGCCCAAATGTATTTGTTGTTAGCGTTGCTTGACCGTGTTATGAAAAAGAATAAAGAAGATAACTTAAATTTACCAACCGAACAACAAAGTTGAGTTTGTATTGCGGTGGATGAAGCACATTTATTAATTAACCAAGATAATTTGCTTGCCCTTAATTATTTATTTACTTTATCTAAAACTTGCCGAAAATTTAACGGAATATTATTTATTTTAACGCAAAGCATCGGCGACTTTACCCAACATGGCGAAAATGTTAAACGCCAAGCACGGGGAATAATTGAACAGTGTACTTATCAATTTATTCATCACTTAAATTCAATCGGTTTGCAAAATTATACTGAATTATTGACTGATAACAATATGATAAATGCGTATGAGAAAAATGTTATTTTAACTCCTAAAAAGGGCTTGTGCTTATTTAGCATTAATGATAAGCGGTATATTTTGCAAGTCATCGCCACAAGCGAAGAAATCAAAGCAATCGGTACCCAAGAAGACATTAATAACCTAGGAAAGGAAACATAGTTTATGGAAACAAAACAAAACGAATGAGTAACAGTTAACATTTTGGCACGCAGAAAACTAAAACGAGAAACCGAGAAAGCCGTTTTATTTTCTATCCCCAAACATAAAGGTTTGTCGGTCTGAATTAATAAAAAATGCATTCACGGGTCGCGTAATGGAAAAATATTTGCCGTTGGTATCAAAAAGAATGATGAATATACAATATGAATATATGACGCTGACAGCAAGCAACATTTAAAAAGTGAAATTTGGCAAGGAAAGTACTTAATAAATCTTTATCAATATGAATGAAACAAAATGATTGAAGCAATTAAAATCAACCAAGAAGCATTAAATAAATAAAATCGTTTATATTGCATTGAGTTAATATTGTTATTCATTAAAATAACGTTCGATGCAGCACAGAGGACGATTTTTTTATAGAAAGGTAGGTGTTTAAAATGTGAAAAAAAATTATAAATTGGCGAGATAAAAATATTAGCAATAAAATTTTTTATTGGTTTATTTTTATTTTATTTATTCCATTTATTTTGTTGTGCATAATAAATTGTGCTTCAGCAATGATTATTTTGTTTTTAAAATATCGCACAGTAGATTTTAAATATTATGAACTTGCTTATATGGATAAATATAGTTGGTTAATTTCAATTATTTTGTTTATTATTGCGTTTTTATTTTTCTTTTGATTTTATGTGTGTCATAAAATAGATAATATAGATAGTTCTAAAACAAAACAACAAAAATCAAACAAAGCAAGTGATAAAAAATTTAAAACATTACAGTCAAAAATGCTTGCCCTTAATAATAAGTATGGTATTCCAAAAAATAATTTAACTCAACATACTTTATTGGTTGGAACAACGGGAAGCGGTAAAACAACAACATTAATGTTTTTGGTAAAACAATTAACTCAAATATTTAAACAGACCACAATTATTATTGATGGGAAGGGAGATGTTGATTTAATTAATAAAGTTAAACAACAAGACCCTAACGCCTTTATTTGAGAAATTGGCGGGTCAACTGAATACAACCCCTTTGCGACAAAAGATAGTGTTGTGTTATCGGATAAGATTATGTCGTTGTTTGATTTTTCCGAACCTTTTTATCGTGATAAGGCAAAACATTATTTATTAATTTTATTAGATGTTTTAATAAAAAAGAAAATTCCTATAACGCTAAAAACCATTACAGATTATTTCCAACTTGGGAATTTAAGAGTATTGATTGGCGGCATAGTAGAACCTAACCAGATTAAACTTAGTAATTTTGAAGAAAAAGAAATTGTTGGTATGTATAGTAAATTAGATATTTGTTCTATGCAATTAAATAATTCGCTTGGCAAAAATAATAGTTTACTTGAATTGATCACAAAACATAAAACGATTTTGTTTAGTATAAATTCTTTGAAATACCCCGAGTTGGCGGGTGCGGTTGGTAAAATCATTATCCAAGACTTAAAAGAATTAACCACCCTAAAACCAGTTAATCAAAAAATTAACATTGTTTTAGATGAGTTTAATGTCTTTGCAAGTGAAAATATTGTCAATTTGATAAATAAGTCGCGTAGTTTTAATTATCAATGCTTTTTGTCTTTCCAAACAATCAACGACCTAAAAACAAACAATATGAATTTAACAGACACTATTTATGGAAATGTTAGCACTGTTGTTTGTCATAACATTAAAGACCCGAACACGGCGGAATATGTAGCGAGTGTCTTTGGTACCCAAGAAACCGAAAAACTAACGCGACAACTTGATTTCAAAAATAACACCGCCGATATGGGTTCGGTGCGTGCGGTTGATGAGTTTATAGTTCACCCGAACGACCTTAAAACCCTTAAAACTGGTGAATGCTATTTAAAAACAACACTACCAAGTGGTAAGTTATTTATTAAAAAAATACAAGTTGACCCTACTTGTTTAGATGGTTTAATTCAACACTTAAACAAATAACGAATTATGTTATAATTTTCTCTGGCAATATATTTTATATATTCCATTGTGAGTAAATACTAATCTTCTTGGTCTGATTAGTATTTTTTTATTTTTTGGAATTATGACATAATAAAAAATTTGTTATACAATGTAATTGGTTATCTTTAAAAAAGATAACTCCTTTCAATAATCTTTTTTAAACAAAAATGGGAATAACATATTAAATGTGCCAATAGAAAACACCTTAGTAAAATAAGGTGTTTTTATTTTTTAACAAAATATTTGATAAATTTATTTATCTGTTGTACAATGTAAATGTTAGCAATTAAATTGCTAGGACAATTAAAAACGGAAACACAACGATTTTGACAACAACTGTGTTTCCATGAACAATTTTAACATATTTTACTTAACTTAGAATATGTTTATCAATTATTATAATGTTTGTGGAAATAGCGGTCTGTTATTTCCCTTTTTATTTGTTTACAAAAAAAGGAGTTGAAAATAAATTATTTAATCCCCCTTGTGGTAAAATAAAAACAACTAAATAGAAACAAAGAAAAATGACCCACAAGTCATTCTTCTATACACCTATTAAGCGGTCTCACAAACCACTTAACTAGGGCTTATTGATTTAACCCCCACCTTTTTTTGGTAGGTCAGTTAAATTATAACATTTATTTAATTTTTGTGTATAGGTAGAATGAAAAAAAGTTCATTCTACCTATTTTTTTATTTAATATATCAAAACAACACAAAATTCAGTTTATATCAGCGTTGAAATAACCAAAAAGAATATTATTCTACATTTTGGAAAATATCAACGCCAATAAAGAGTTTAAATTCGCTCAAAACGGCAGAAAGGAGCAATATTATTATGCAACAATTACAACAAACAGAACAACTCAATTATCACTTTGTTGAGATAAATGGGTTTAATTATAAAGTTATTAATCAACTTGACGAGAAAAAACATATCTCAAATTTTTACTTACCGAAAAAATGTGTTCGCCAACACCCTACCCGCCAAGACAGTTATAAAATCAAAATTTATGACAAATTTATTTGTGTGCCTAAAATAATGTGTTTCTTAGACAAAACTGGTAAATACTTTTTGGTTGGTCTTGATATGTATTTTAACTACTGAATTTATAATACACGAGATAATAATAAATATCGCTTAACTGGATATCAAGCGATCCGCGACACTGCAATTAAAGAATTGCATTATTTAACTGTGTCTGCTCGTCGCTACGAAAAAGAACAAGCAACAAACCCATTTTTAAGTGGGTTAACTTACCAACAAGCACGCAAACAAATTTGTGCTGAAAGCGACAAACTAAAAGCAGAATACCAATCTTTCGTAAAAACTAAGTATTCTGCTAATAAAAAATCATTAATTAAAAATAAAGAGAATAATTCTCTTGTTAATGATTATAACACCTTGTATGAAAAAAACAAGGGCGACCCACCAAAATTATCCGAAGAAGAACTCACCCAGTTATTAGCGGAATTAGACAACCTAGACTAACTCCCCTATCGAGTTCTTAACTCCCCTACCAACAAAGCAGAGAACTTGCATAAAACCACAGCGTAGCAAGACAACGAATAAACAAAACCAAGATATGGTCGTGATCATATCGTTTTTGCTGTTTGGCAAATCAACTCCTTTTTTCTTACTTTTTTATTCCAATAGAAAACCAAAATAAATACCATTACTATATCAAAACAAAATATTTAATAAATTTTATATATTTTTTAAATAAATTTATTAGTATTTTTTGAATAAAATACTAAATATATTAAAATTTAAGATATAATTATTAGGTATTAATATGGTGCTTTTAAATACCATATATAATATTGTTTAGACTGCGGAACACAAATCATTTTGGCACGCCAATCACCCGAAACCCCGCACTCCCAACGTTGTTGATAGCACGGGGTTTCGGCTTAATGTTTGTGTTCCGCAGTGGTGAGTTTATGTTGGTTATATTAATTGCAATTAATATAACCAACATAAACTCACCTAGTTCCTTTTTTCTTTTTGCCCGTGCCCTTAAAAGAAAAAAGCGAACCGAAAAAAGAAAAAACCCCACCCTTTCAGTAAGACAACGGTGGTTGGTAAGGAGTTGATGTTATGGGTGAGTTAGAAAAAATATTGCTGATGATAAATCGTTGAGGATACTTAAACATAGAACAAGTTGCATTGTTGACACAAAAATCATTTATAAGTGCTAAACGAATTTTAGAACGAAATTTAAAAAAAGGTTTTTATAAAATAGACCAACATACAAGAAAAAACATTTATTATCTTTCTCATAAGGGAAATACTTTTGTTGGGCGTGAACACAAAAAAGCAATTAAAATAAATTGCTATGAAATGCCCCACCAAGATATGCTGATTAAATGACTTTGTAGTCAAACCGACATCGAACATTACCAAACAGAGCGGGAGTTAAAAATGGAAAACGGCAATTTGAATGCTTATCCAGACTTAATTGTTTATAAAACTGACGGAACAATTCAATTAGTTGAATTTGAGCGAACACGAAAAACTCCCGAGCGGTTTTTTAAAAAATTACAGGGTTTAGTAGAATATTATAAACAAAATTATACGGTTCACTGAATTACCCCAACGCAAACACTCGCCAACTGAATACAAAATCAAGTAAATAAATGGCAAGCACCACACGAACTAAACACCTACGAAATCTTAAACAACAAGGATTAATTTTTGGGCGAGCGGTTGATTTTTTTAAATTTTTATGATAAAATAACTTAAAAGTTAAAAAAAGTTTTGAAAATCTTTCAAACAAATTTGGGAACCTTTATAAAATTCCTCGCTTAACGCTTAGAATTTTTCCCAAGTACTTTGAAAAGCACGGCAAAAGTTTTTTTTAAATTTATAGTAATTTACATAAAATTTAAAAAATCACCGCGAGCCCAATTTAATAGATAATAAATTAGTTATCAATTATTATCATTGCTAATAAAAATAATTGAAATGTTTTTTTGATAACTTTATAATATTCTTCATTTGTAGATATTTTAAAATCTTGTTGGATTTCATCCCATTCATTATTATGTCTTATACATAACTTATTTAAATTTTTAAATAATTCCTCCTTTAAAAATTTATTTTCTAATTTAATCTCATCTTTATATTTTTCTGCTGTAGTTTGTAATAATCTTAACAATTTTATATGGTCAGAAAATCTTAATGTAGTTTTTTTCATATAATCACTTATAATGTCTTTTCATTCAATCTCAGTTATATCATCTGAGTTAATATCATTTAATGATAATAATAATTTTAGATTACTTTTGTTTAAAATAAAATAATCTAAATTATTATTTTTTATTTTATTTCAACTTAATTTTAAATTATTAACTATAAAATTAAGTTTGTTTTCTATGTTTATTAAGTTATTTAATTTATTTGTTTTTGTACTTTCTTTAAGTTTGTTAAATTCATTTATCATATTTGTTTCTAAATAGTTCCTTAAATTTTTGATATATTCAAAATAATTTAATAAATTAAATTGATTGTTTTTAACTTTATTAATTATTTCTAAACTCTTTTCTTCACTAATACTATTCTCATTTTCTTCAATTATTCTAAAAATATCTGAAAAATGCATTTCAATAAATTCATTTGTTTCATATCCAAATAGTTTTAATGAACATTTATCAAGGACATCAGTTAAATATTTTACTAAAAAAAATTCACTACTCATTTCAATTATTCTAAATATTGATTTAATTATGTATTTGTTTGTTATTTTTAAATTTAAAATATTATTCATAGTTATTTAATTAATTAAATATTTTCTTAATAAAATATTTATTATTATTCTTTGTGCCATTTCATCAAAAATAGCAATGTAAAATGATTTATTTTTAGCATAAGTTTTAGAATATTTCATAAAATGATTTTCCATTTGTTCTTTTGTCATATATAAAGTTTTTTCAAAACCATTAACCATTTTAAAATATGCTACATAGCCTATAATTTGTAATTTTTCTCGTTCATCTTCATTTTGTACTCAATTAAAACTAGTTCCTTTTAAACGGTCATAATTTACTAATTCACCAACTCTAACATCTGATACTGACATATCTAAAAATTGCCCGCTCCATAAAGCTAATTGAATATAATTTTTATAACCTATTTCATATTTAATTTTTTCAATTTCTTTCTCTTCTTTCATTTCTTCTTCTCAAATTTCATTTAAAATTTGTTCTGAATGTTCATCACTTTTTTTAAGTAATTTATTTAATTTTGCCATATTTTTCTCCCTATAAATTCATTTCCACAAACATTATACCATTATTCTAAAACCCTTATAAAATAAGGGTTTTTCATTGCTTGTTCTCCTATCGTCCTCTGTGCTGCATCGAACGTTATTTTTACGAGGAACTGGTAATAAAATGTTATTTATTAAAATAATTATAAAATATTACTTGTAATATTTGTAATATAAGTAATATTTTATATAAAATGCTTGATTTATCTTATTTTTATTATAAAATATTACTTGTAATATTTGTAATACTAATATATAAGAAAGGAAAAACAAAGTGCCAATTTTAGATAAAAAAGATATAGATATTGAAAAAAAACTTAACAAAACTGTTTCTTTTTCTGATGAAATAAAAAAAGATAAAAGAATTAAATTAACTCCTATGACTTGTAAAGTTAACTTAATTTTAAAATTTAATGAATTAGCACAGCAAAGAAAATGGAGTAAGACAACTTTAATGAATGAAATATTAGAAGAATATTTTAATAGATTGGAGAATAATAAAAATGAAGATGATTAGTTTTTGTAATAAAAAAGGTGGGGTCGGAAAAACGACATTATGCAAAAATGTTGCTTATAAATTAGCAGATGATAATAAAAGAGTTTTGTTGATTGATTTAGATACTCAAGCAAGTTTAAGTTATTTATTACAGTATGAAAATATAGATATGTCAAAATCACTGCATAAAATTATTGCGAGTGATTGTGAAATACCTATAAATAAAGTAATTCAACCAACAAAGTATAAAAACATTGATATTATTGTTGGCGGGGAAACATTACGAAAAACATTACCAATTATGAGAGAAATTTATGATAATAAAAATTGATACTTAATAGGTTTACAAGTTTACAAAATTAATAAGGATACACTGGATGGTTATGATTATGTGTTGATTGACTATCCACCAACAACGGATGATTTAAGTTTAAATTGACTAATATTTAGTGATTTAATTGTTATTCCAACAAATTGTGATAGTACAAGTTTTAAAGGAATATTAGACTTAAATAATAATTTAGATTTAATAATAACTGAATTAAAGCGGTCAAAACCAATACTAAAAATAGTATTTAATAATATTAGTGATAATGATAATCGTGCTAAAATAATGAAATGATTAAATAAATATAATTTTAGTAAATTATTGTCTAATGTTGAAATTAAAACATCTGAGATTTTTACCACATCTAATAATGATTTTATAAGTATTTGGGAGAACCCGTATTATTGGCGGCAAAAACAAGCATACGAAGAACTCATCAAGGAAATCAAATAACAATGAAAAAAGTAGATGAAAATATTTGTTTAGTTCCATATTGTCAAGAAAATAATTCTATTATTGAAATAGATAGTCCTTTTTGTATAGAACACTCAGAAAAATTTAAAGACTTTGCCAAAAACTATGATGGCAGAAATCAAATAAAAAATATGTTAAGAACAGATATAAAATTATCAAATGAATTAATTATTAATATGATATCTTGTTTTTGTGATGAAGAAGAAAATAAATATCAGCAATTACGAATGAATTAAAATTGTGAAAACTAACAATAATATCAAAAAAACCACACCTATAAATTAGATGTGGTAAAATAATATTAGTAAGCGACTTCTTCTCCTTACTCGTTAAAATTATATAAAGTGATAGTAATTTATCTCCAAATAAATTACTATCGTGGAAACACTAGCAACGAACTAGCGTTTCCACAGACAATTTTAACATATTTCTTGGTGGTATTTTTGTGGTACCATTGTGAAATATGTTAGAAATTGTTTTGTGGGAATAGTGTTGTTGTGCTATTCTCTTTTTTGTTAAAAAGAGAATTCAGAAAGGAATACAGAAATGAAAAAACTACTAAGTATCTTAACAATCTCAACTTTAACAGCGAGCGTTCCCGCTCCGTTGCTAGCAGCAGTACCACTAACTAGTACTTTGACATCTAAAAAAGATGTTACAACTGGATTTGATATAAATATTAAAGATGAAAATTGAAAAAGAATAAATAAGTCAGATTATAAAACTGAATTTAATAAATCAAATAAAAAATGATATATTATTATTTTTTATTCTGAATATATGGACAAAAATCAATTTACTGTAACTAAAGATAATATATCTGTTGCGGGGGTAACTTATGATGGAATAGCGGCAAATGGCGGATTTTATAAAAATCCAACAATTTATCGTTGAGATGGTGTTGGCGAACCTAATTTACCCGAAATAAATTCTAACACCGGTCAAATTACTAATTGAATTGCTGATAAAACAAAATTTCAACAAGGAATTTCGTTTGCCCTTGCTGAAAATAATAAAACAGCAAAGTGGTCTAACGCTGGAATGCGTTTAACTGTTGATGGGGAGTTAAACATTGATATCGATAATAAAAATATTGAAGAAGTTTATTGAGATGGAACAAAACAAAAAATTCTCGACCATAAAGTAAATATCAATGTTAAACCCGAAACTAGTGAAAAGACCCATAAATTACTTATTAAATATGATATCAATGGGACAAAATACACGAGTGAAGAAATTGAAGTTGTTATGGCGGCAAAAATTAACCCACCAGCAACAAGTAAACAAGAAAATTTAAGTGAGTTAATTAAAACGACTGATTTAGGAAATATCTTAGATAACAACGACAATACTATTTTTTCAGCAATTACACAAAAAAACGCACGAACTGTTGATTTTTCGCAAATTAAAATAACTGATAAAACAGATACCCAAGCAACCTTATCAGCGATAGAGGGTAGCAAGAGTTATCATGGTTCGGTTGATGTTAAATACAATGTTGTTTCAGCAACGACAGTTGATTTAAAAATTGATGTAACATCAACGGCAAGTGGAATTCAAATTGATAGTGATTATTTGGCACAACTGGATAGTAGTAAAATGACAAACAAAGTTGATACATTTTATTACTCCAATGGAAAAAGCACAATAAAAATCAAACAACCTTCAACCGGAAATTTCATAACTGGTATTGTCTATGGTTGTGATGAAAAGTGAAATAAAACATCACAATCAAGCAATATTGACCCTACAACTGGTTTGGAGATTGATAAGGGGCAGTATGGTTCGGTTGATGGGCGTTATTTAATTGAATTGCAACATAAAGATTTACCAACGCATACAAAAGCTATTTATTTGCAAATATCAGAAAAACAAAAAATAGAACATTATTGGGATACACCAAAAGGGAAACAATTTGAAATCTGAGCAGAAGATAACGGAGAAAAAAATATTCGTGGTTATGGTGCTAGTCAGTTAAACAATTTGTTTGCAGTATCAAAGACTTGAAAACAAAGTTTAGCACACTTAGATTTAAAATTAGATAACTTTGTTGTTGATAACATTAAAAATGTTAGTCAAGATGAAATTGATACCTATAAAACAAAAATGCTTGCTAGTGTAAAAGAACAAGTTGAAAACTATGTCCCCGATGTTGTAGAAAATACAGACTATAAAATTCTAGTTGATAATCTTGTTTCTGGTGATTGAACGACGAGCAATGATGTTAAAGTGCAAGCGGTCAACGGTAGTACAAAACTGTTAAGTTTTGCTATCAAAACAATTCCAGTGCAACAAAAAGAACAAGCAACCCCCCTAACATCAACACCCGACAACAATAAAAAAGAAGGCGATAGTAAATTGTGAATTATTGGCGTTGTTGCTGGTGTTTTGGCGGGTCTTGGTCTGGCATATTTGTTGTTTAAAAGATTTGTCTTTGATAAATATATTTATCCGAAAATCATTGCTCGTCGCCACAATAAACTTGTTGAACAAATTAAAAAAGAAGAGGCAGAAAAAGAAGCACAAAATAATAAAAAAGGTGGTGATGAATAATGATGACTTTGTTAGCAACAAGCGGGGTAAACGATTTACTTAACAAAATTTTAGGGATTGCTTTGCCAATATTAATTGCTATTGCAGTTGTATCAGCAATCATTATGATTGGTGTTTATGCGATTGGGGGTAAATTCAATGCTGATAGTAGTAACCGCAAAGAAACAATTAAAAAAGTAATGTGAGTTTTAATTTGCTTGTTAATTGTTATTCTTGCAAGTGTAATTGTCTTGGCGTTTAAAGATACTATCGCTCCAATCACAAGTTAGGGGGTGTAAATATGTTATTGCGAAAACGAAAACAAGATAATTTAACGGTTATAAAGTCAATAAAACCAATTTTAAAACAAGGGTTAGAGCAATTTGTCGCTTACTATTTTAAAAAAATATTTACAATATTGGCAATCGCAATGATACCCTTGTTAATTATTGGTTGTATTGTAATTGCGATATTATCGGCGATATTGTGGTTTTTGCCAAATACCGAACCAGCAACTAATATCCAAACATTTTTTTCTAATACTTTAAATGTTGAAACAGTAGAAACAACTGGCGGGTCAAACATAATGGGGGACATTATTGGGTGAGCGATAAATAGTTTTTGTGCTATTTTGTATCTTATTTTTATCAAACCGATTGTTTGGTTGTTGGGTGGAATGCAAGATGTCGTCTACTTTATTGGTGGGGGAGCATTAAGCGAGCAATTATTTAGTATGAATAATATTAGCACGATATATTGGTTGTTGTTTGGTATTGCAATGGCAATGTTAATTGTCATTATTGGCACAAAAGCTATTGCGTGAATGTATAACAATCGCCGCCACGAAATAAAAGCGGCAATTACAAATACACTTATCATCATTATTGCCATTCCTTTAATACCGACATTGTTTATTATGGCAAATACAATTATGACGATGATTGTTAAATTGTTTTTGCAAAATTCCCCAATAGATACAAATAATATTGCTTTGGCAATTTTTAACAGTAGTTTTATGAATGGTGTTCATCATTTTAGTTATATTCCTGTGTCGTGGACTTTTGATGATAGTGGGTCTTTTAGTTATATTATTTGTTTGGTCTCGGAGTGTTTTATGGTTTATATTATGTTTACTGTTTGCTTGTTTTTATTTTGGCGGGTAATTGAATTGTTTATCTTATTGTGTTACTCGCCCGTGGTTGTTGTAATGAGTGTCACCGACCAAGGACAACAATTTCGTAATTGAAAAGATATGGTTATTGGGCGATTTATAAGTTATGCCTTTATGTTTATAACTTACAACATATTTATTATGAGTATTGCGGTGTTGGGGCAAGTGGCAACCTTTATGCCGAACTCTTTATCGCAACCAATCTTTATCTTACTTGGTATCTTTGCCTTTGGGTTTGCGGTTGCAAAATCACCACAAATTATAACAAGTTTAATTGGCGGTAATACAGCGATGAGCGATAGTATCGGTAATCTGATGTCCTTTGGAATGGCAACTAACCTTGCTAAAATTGGCGGCAAATTCGCGTGAAAATCGGGGAAATTTGCCGCTCGCAATGCAGTTGGAAAACCAGTTGGTTTAACCCAAGGGATAAGTAGTGCAATGAAAAGCGGTACCCCATTTAAAGAAGCAACAGCGGGGACTTTGTTTGGTGGTTTTAACCCTAATACGGGGGGTGTTGCCAGTGCCTTTGCGGGTCAAGCAATGAAAACCAAAGATAAGGTTATGACAAATATAAGTGATTATCAAACATACAAAGAACAACGAAAACAGAAAACAAATAAAGACAGTGTTTTACAACAAGAAAACACTAAAACAACAAAGAAAGAAAAAGGAGACAAAAACAATGGAAAATAACCCAAAAATAATCACTAAAAAAGCAAGTAAAGTCAGATTTACTGTTTCCAATGCTCTTGGTGGTATTGGTTGACCAGAACTTTTTATTGTTTTTGCCGCAGTGGTTTTGATAACTTTATCTTTGACTTTCCTTGCAAAATTATCCTTGCTGGCGGGGTTATTACAACTGTTATTGTTGCTATTTTAACAATATTTTTGATTGCACCTAATAAAAATGGTGAAAAATTATACTATGTGATTTTTGTTGCTATTGCGTTCTTATTTAAAAATAAAAAATCATAAAATAGAAAACACGAACAACATACAAATTATCAATAACCGTGTTGCATTTAAAGATAAACAAGCACTTATATATAAAATAAATGCTGTTGATTTAACATTGTCAACGCAAGAAGAACGCAATACCCCGATTTATGACTTTTCAAATTATTTGCGTGGACTAAATTTTGATTTTGAAATTATCAAAATTGATAGTAAGTTGAATTTTGACAAAAATAAAAACTATCTTACACAGACTTTAAAGCAAGATAGTTTAAAAAATTCACAAAAACATCAATTAACTAATTTTTTGTCGATGTCTGAATACTTGGAAAACCAAGATTTAAAACTCGAACAAAATTATTATTTAATTGTTTTCACTAATAACAATGATAAAAAACTTGAATTATCGTTGTTATCATATAATCAACATCTTTCTTTGACTTTGCCAACAAGCGAAGAAATTAAGAAAATTGTTGATAAAAAAATCATACCAACAAATACAGCAATTTCAACATTACCAAAAACAATTAAAGAAACTGCAAAATATTTGCAACTGGATAATAATAAATTTGTTAGTTATCTTACTGTTAATCAATTTCCGTTGACTGTTAATGATATGTGGTTGAGTAATTTTAGCGAAATAGAAAATGTCAATATTTCGCTTCGGGTTCACCATTTAGATAATATGACAGCGTTTAAATTGCTTGACCGTGCTATACGAAGAGCACAAGACCAAGAAACTAAAAAAGCAAGTGAAGATATTGAATATAACTTATATTTTACAAAACTTTAATGAGTTATTACAACTTATTCAAGTTGGGGGTGAAACCTTGAAAATGGTTTCACTTGTTTTCACTTGCTTTGCTGATAGTAAAACTGGTTTAGACCAAGTTGTTTCAAATTTAAAAAATGAAATGATAAGAAATCGTTTTACTATTAATGATTTGACATTTCGCCAATTTACAACATATAAATTTTTGTTATTTAACAATAATGATAAATTAAAAAACATCGAGCAAGAAATGGCAACGATTACTCTTGCGAGTGCTTGACCGTTTCCAAGTAAACCATTAAATGACCCTCGCGGGTTAATAATGGGTGAAAATGAACAAATACAACCCATTATCTTTGATATAAAAACCAAGTCATCAGTAAGAGCAAGTCATAACGCTTTTATTGTTGGTCAGATGGGGTTTGGAAAAACTTTTAATGTGAAAAAGCAATTAAATTGATTATATTGTAATAACACAAAAAATTTATATTATTGACCCACAACGCGAATATGGTAGTTTTGCCAATTACCACGGTGGAGAAATTATTGAATTTGGTAATAACCCAAAAGCAAAAATTAACCCCTTAGAAATCTTTACTGATAATTTTTCCGAACACATTTCATTACTAGAACAATGGTTTAAAAATTTGTATAGTGATTTAACAAATATAGACCTTGCTAAATTACAAGAATATATTATTCAATTATATAAAAACTTTAAAATTACTGCTGATACAAATTTAAAAAAATTATCTCGAAAAGATTATCCAATTTTAACTGATTTATATAACTTGGTATATCAAAAAGAACAAGATACTTTGTTGGAAAAAATGTTGTGAAAACTAACCAAGGGAGCAGACGGTACCTTGTTTAAT